>WTHL01000072.1 GCA_011523155.1 Synechococcus sp. PL34863bin_39
GAGCGTGTTCCAGCCAGCAGTTCCGATCCGCTTGTCGATCCAGGGGACCGGCTGACGGCCCCAACCAGTGTTTCGCCGGGAAGCATGCGCATCGTCATGGGTCCCTGCGCCAGCTTGCCCATCGGAGGAAGGCAGTCGTCATCCACCGGAAGTGACAGGATCCGTCCGATGTCGCTCACCAAGGCGACTGAACCACCCTCCTCGCAGAGCACACCGCAGAGCAGGGAAACGCCTTCCTTCAGCTTCACGATCGTGGCAGCTCTGCCCGAGAGGTCCTGGAGGTCGTTCAGGGGGAGGCGTTTGAAACGGCCATCCGTACTCAGCAGGCCGAGCGACAGTCGGCTGCTCAACTCGGTGTCGTCGCTGGCGGGAAGGCGCAGCAGGCTGACCACGGTGTCACCTTCGAGGGCAGTAGGGAGGAACCGTTCAAGTCCACCGGGCTGCTGCCCGGCGAATTCCCAGCGCACCACTGCGACCCGTCCGCTGGCCGTCAGTGCCAGAAGACGCGGTGGTGCTGGGTTGATGGGCAGGATCAGACGGGCAGGCGATGGTTCGTCACCCAGCACTGCCGCCTCGTTCAGGTGCAGGCGCCCCAGAAGCTGGGGGCTCACCACCTTCACCTGTCCGTCGGCCTGAATCAGCAAGCGCCCTTCCGTTGGGAGGGCACCCAGGGCCTGACGCCTCTGCAATTCAGCATTGGGACGCTGGCTGGCAGCCTTTTCGGCCAGCAGATGGTCGCCACCCTCGATCAATCGGGTGCGGCGGGGGGTGGCGAAGCGCTTTTTGAGCTGCCTGAGCTCCTGGACCATCGCGTCGAGCAGCTGATCGCGTTCCTGCAGCAGACGCTGGAGGCGTTCCCGTTCCTGGCGCAGATCCTCAGCTTCCTTGCGCAGGCTTTCCTGCTCCAGGCCTGTGAGTCGGCGCAGCGGCATCGCCAGCACAGCATCAGCCTGTCGCTCGCTCAGGTCGAGGTGCACCATCAGGCTGGCGCGGGCTGTGGCCGCATCCTTGGCTTCCTGGATCATCGCGATCACCCGTTGGAGGGAATCCAGGGCCTTGATCAGGCCTTCGACCACCTCCAGCCGATCCTCGGTTTTGCGCAGGGCATGGGTGGTTCTGCGGATCAGGGTCAGTTCCCTGTATTCGAGAAAGGTCTGCAGAAGCTGGCGCAGTGAGAGCTGCTGGGGCTGTCCATTCACCAGGGCCAGCAGAATCGCCCCGAAATTGCTCTGCAGGGAGGTGCGGCGCTGCAGGTCCGCCAGCACTTTCTCTGGATCCGCATCGCGGCGCAGTTCCACCACCACCCGCATGCCTTCGCGATCACTTTCGTCGCGGATGTCGGCAATGCCACCGATCTTGCCGTCGTTCACCTGGTCGGCGAGTTTCTCGATCCAGCCCGCTTTGCTCAGCTGATAAGGAAGCTCCGTCACCACCACGGCCCCCCGTTTGTGACGTCCCTTGCCGGGCTGAATCTCCTCGATGTGGGCGACACCGCGCATGGGGATGCTGCCGCGGCCCCGCAGGTAGGTCTCACGGACACCGCTTCCCATCAGCACCTCTCCGCCGGTCGGGAAATCGGGTCCGGGAATCAGGGACAGCAGCTTGTCGTCGCTCAGATCGGGTTTGCGAACCAGCGCGATCAGACCGTCCACCACTTCCCCAAGGTTGTGGGGAGGGATGCTGGTCGCCATGCCCACGGCAATTCCTGCACAGCCGTTCAGCAGAAGGAAGGGAAGCTGGGCGGGAAGCACCGTGGGTTCCTGCTGGGACCCATCAAAATTCGGGGCGAAATCGACCGTGTCATCGCCGATTTCATCGAGCAGGCCCTGGTGAGCGATCGGAGCCAGACGCGTTTCCGTGTACCGCATCGCCGCCGGCGGGTCGTCGTCCACGGATCCGAAGTTTCCGTGGCCATCCAGCAGTGGGTGGCGGCTTGAGAAGGTCTGAACCAGCCGCACCAGCGCGTCATAGACGGCCTGGTCACCGTGGGGGTGGTACTTGCCGAGAACGTCGCCGACGACACGGGCACATTTCCGATAGGGCCTGTCAGGCGTCAGACCCAGTTCGTGCATCGCGAACAGGATGCGGCGCTGCACCGGTTTGAGGCCATCGCGGGCATCCGGAAGAGCCCGGCCCACGATCACGCTCATCGCGTACTCGAGGTAGGAGCGCTGCATCTCCTGATGCAGGGCGATCGGTTGAACGCGCTCCTCGGGCATCCGTGCCTGGACCTACTGCGAGCAGACGGGGGTCAGCCTACAGATCTCTTCGGGTTTGGCCAGCCCCCCTTCATGGAGATCCGCCTGGATCGGCATTGGCTTCCGCACGGTCAACCGCGTCACGAAGGCTTGTTTCCTGCAGCAGAGCCTGTGTGGCCAGACGCAGTTTGCTGCCCCAGAGCTGCTGTTTCTGGTGATCGGCGAGCACGTAGTTGGGATCCTGCTGCAGAGCTGTGCGGGCCAGCGACAGTGCGTCCTGATCGCCGTCGTCTTCTTGGTAGAGCGCTGCAGCCAGGGCAAGCATGGGCTCGGCGTTGTCTTCGATCAACAGCACCCGGCGCCAGCGTCGGATCGCTGCTTCGGTGTTGCCCATCTCGAACAGCACGATGGCCTGATTGTTCAACGCTTCCCAGAAACTGGGTTTGAGGGTTGACGCTTTCTCGAAAGCCGCCAGGGCGGCCCGGTATTCGGTTCGCATCAGGCGTGCATTGCCCAGATCGAAGTAAGCCGCTGCGTTCTTCGGATCCAGCTCAAGCCCCTTGTCCAGGAGTGGAATGGCATCGCCAGGCCGGCTGTCGCGCAGGGCCAGGGATGCTTCGGCAAACCAAAGCCCGGGATTCTTGGGATTGAGTTTCTTGGCGCGAGCCAGGGATTCCGCTGCGGGTTCCAGTTGCTTGCTGCGCAGCTGGGCTTCCGCCAGCACTGACCACAGTCGTTCGTCGCTGGGCCTGAGGCGCACCGCGAGGGCGGCCAGCCGAGCTGCTTCCTGGGGTTGTCCCAGGGTCAGGAGCTGGGCTGCTGTGCGGCCGATTCCGAGCGCTGATCCTTTCAGTTCCTGGCTGCTCGGCAAATAGACCGTCGGCACCAGAGCTTTCGCCGGCACGCTGGTGAGGCAGGCGCTCACCAACAGCAGAGCAGCGCACCGGGCAGCTTGAACTCGGCCCATCAGTCCGATTCGGAATGATTCAGCGTAGGCAGCTGCTTCGGCTCTGCCGCAGCTGCATTGCGGCGCCACATCCAGGGTTTGATCCGGCGCAGCGCAGAGCCCCGCAGTTTGTCCTGCCAGGTGCTGTCATCCCAGGTCAGGGCCTCGTCGCGGCTGAGGTCCAGCATCCAGTCGCGCGGTTGCAGATCGGGATCGGTGCTGCTGGGAAGGGATCGCTGGTTCCAGGGACAGACGTCCTGGCAGATGTCGCAGCCGGCCACCCAGGGTCCGAGCGCCGAGACAATCTCCGGTGGCAACGCCTCGGCGCGGTTCTCGATCGTGTGATAGGCGATGCAGCGGCCTGAGTTCACCACAAAGGGTTCCTGAATCGCCTCGGTCGGGCAGGCATCCATGCAGAGGCTGCAGCGTCCGCAGAGAGGCGTCGACGGCTGATCCGGATCCAGATCCACGTCACAGACCAGATGGCCGATCACCATCCATGACCCTCTGCTCGGATGAATCAGGTTGCTGTGTTTGCCGATCCATCCGAGGCCTGCCTCCTCCGCCCAGGCCTTGTCGAGCAACGGGTCTGCATCCACGCAGGCACGCCACCGTACGCCGGGTCTCTCGGTCTCGAGCCAGCGGCCAAGCCGTTTCAGACGCTGACTTACCACCCGGTGGTAATCACGGCCCCAGCCATAGCGCGCAATCGAGAGACGATCGGGTTTGCGCTGGTGGCTCACGTGGTAATTGAGGCCCACCGCGAGAAGACTTGAGGCTCCGTCGAGCAGTAACGCAGCATCTTTCCGGCGGGGTGCGGCCATCCAACCCATGTCGGCCTGATGACCGGCGTCCAGCCAGCGTTCCAGGGCTGCGGTACGCAGTCGCATCCTGGCGCTGCCGGGCAGGCGAGCGACGCCCACGGGGTCGAAGCCCTGGCGTCTGGCTTCGGTCTTGAGCGCCTGAGTGAGTTGTTGCTGAGTCCTCAGAGAGTTCACAGAACCTGCCCCTAAAGTTGGGCACCTTTTTGCAGTTTGCTGTGTCCGCCCCGGCTTCCGATTCAGCACTGCGTCTGTCTCCCGTTCTCCGCTGGCTTGGATTCACCCTCGTGGTGCTGCTCCTGCTGCAGCTCCTGGTTCTGATCGGTGCAGCTGAATGGGCTGATCCCACGTTCCAGCAGGTGTGGATTGAACGGCTTGTCAATCAGTCACCAATGGGTCTTGTCGGCCTGCTGTTGATGCTGATCGGGTCTCGACTCGACCACCCGACGGAGCGTCGGACCCCGATCCGATGGCTTGTCTGTCTGGTTGGTTCGTTGCTGGCGCTTCTCATGCTGGCTGTTGTCCCGATGGCCATCAGCGGGAATCAGACCCTCGCCGGTGATGCCGATGAGATGCTCCAGCAGCGACGCGGTCAGCTTGAGCTGGCACGCCAGCAGTCCAAGGATCCCGAGGGTGTGGCCATGCTGGGTGAGCAGCTCGCCCAGGCAGGTCAGCTGGCCGCTGATGCATCGGATGAGGAGAAAAGAGAGGCAGCCCAGGAGTTCATCGATGGCCAGCTGGCCCAGATGGACCAGCAGATTCAGCAGGCGGAACGTCAGCGCAACCTGGCTGTGAATCAGCGGCGCTTCGGAGGAACGGTGAGTGCTCTGGTGCTGGCTGCCGCGTTCACATTGCTTGCACTCGCCTCCGTGCTCTGACCGCTGGTTAGGTTGGAGTCATCACGTCGGCTTCAGGCCCTGGTCGTTCCTTGGTCCAGTCCAATCCCAGACCTGATCTGCCACTTGGCACCAGGCTTC
>WTHL01000216.1:0-1141 GCA_011523155.1 Synechococcus sp. PL34863bin_39
CCACGGACCCCTCCAGCACAGACAACTCCGAACTGCCGTCATCCTGAACATCAATCAGATAGTTGGTGCCTCGCACACTCATCCGCGCCGAGCGGGTGCAGCCGTTCTGCTGACCTGACACCAGAATCTGCCCCTGCTGCATCAGAAAGCAGCTGCTGCCGAGCTTCAGCAGTGAAAAATGAGAGAGCCGTCCTGCAGCTCCCGTATTGAAGAGAAGCTGAGCGCGGGCTTGCTTGGTGCTCACGAGCTGCGGGGATCTGGCCCTGGCATGAACGCGCGCCTGCTGCTGGTCGATGTAGAGCTGATTGCCGTCGAGAATTTCCTGAACCGTGACGCTGTCCGCCGCGCTGGCGGTTTTGGCGAAACACCCCCACGCCGACACCACACCGGCAGAGGCGATCGCGATCCAGCCAAGGTTTCGAAGCCGCACCGAACCCCTTACCGACTGTGATCAGTGTGGCCAGGGTTTCGGTCGGGATCCATGGTGACAACAAACGTTGCGGTCGCGATCTCCTCCCAACACCGCACCTGTTGCTAAGACGCAGGTAGCGATCCACAGCCTCGACCGCTGAGGATCAGCCATCGGAACGCCGCCCAGCTCCAAGCGTGATGACCGGTGTCGACAGTCAGCTCCAAGCCGTTCGCGAGCGGTTGCGTCACCTGATGAAGACCCATCAGCAGCAACTGGATGCGCAGCAACTCACCATCCAGCAGGGTGAACTGGTGATTCGGCAGGGTGACCGCGCCGATGCGGTGATGCTGGTCGAACGCGGTCGCCTCAGCGTCGAACTGGAGCGCGACGGCGCCGAGCCCCTGGAACTCGCCACCGTGGAAGCCGGAGAACTGGTCGGGGAGATGGGACTGTTCGGTGAAAGCCATCACACGGCAGCCGTGCGCGCCCGGGAGGGGCCGGTCGACGTGCTGCGCTTCAACAGCGATGCCCTGCTGCAGTACAGCCTGTTCGACAGCGAACTCGTGCTGGAGCTGCTGGCCCTGAGCAGCGCACGCTGCCGGGCGGGCAACCTCGTGATCAGCCAGCTGCTCGATGGACTGGCGGCCCTCGTTGAGAACGCGCCAGAGCAGCTGGACGCCGTCTGCACAGAGCTGGAGCAAGGGCCCCAGAGCCTGCGGACAGCAGCCC
>WTHL01000216.1:1241-4936 GCA_011523155.1 Synechococcus sp. PL34863bin_39
GTGCTCAGGAGCTCCTCAAAGATTTCACGCCGGATGGTGAGTGCACGCACCCCATCGGGCCCAGCCAGAACAGTTTCCGAGCGTGACCGATCGGCAATCAGGCCAAGTTCGCCGATGGTCTCCCCTGCACCGATCACGACGCGGTGACCATCCTGGAGCTGAACCACGCCCGCTCCATCGACGACGATCAGGAGCTCATCACTGCGCTCACCCCTCTCCAGAACCTTCTCATCGGCGGTCCAGGCCTTCACAGCGGAATGGGTTTCCAGCCAGAGCAGCTGCTCTGGCACCAGATCCTCAAACAGCCGGGTGGCTGTCAGCAGGCCAAGAAGCTGACCACGGTCGCGATCTCCCCCCCTGAGCTGTTGATCGAGGAACGGGGAACGCGGCAGGCTGCCGCGGCCCTCGGCAGCACGGCGTGGTGACGTCGGGTCGAGCGTCTGCTCCACCATCACCACCCATCCAGCCACATCCGGATCGGGATCCAGCCAGAGCAGATCCAACGCATCCTCCAGAGCGCCGGCACGGTCAGGCTCCGGCAGGATGACCTCCGGCAGACCGAGCTCAAGCGCGTCCTCCAGCACACGAAGACGGCGACGCATCACCATCGCCAGCGGGTTGAACAACGACAGTTGCTTGGCCTGCTGCTCCAGGGTGAGCAACAGACCGGCCTCGATCGTCCGCCGCTCCAGCGTTGCCTGGAGAGCCCGCTCCGCCATAACGCTTCCCGGAGCCATCTCATTCAGCAACACCTCCCAATCGCCGTCATTGAGATCGGAGTCCCGGCGGAGATCCTCCAGCTGCTGACGCTGACGATCATTGAGCTTGGTGGGATCCAAGGCATCCAGACCGGCGATCGCCATCAAGGTCTGCAATTGCTCGCGCGCGGCTTCCACATGCAGGTTGCGCTGCTGGAGGTCTGCAGCATCGAGACGCAGCAGTGCCGCATCCTCCACCGACAGCAACTGGAGTGCATTGTGGTGATCCTGCACCTCCAGACCCAGCACATCACGGAGTTCCTCCAGTTCGAGGAGTGCCGACGCACGGTCCAGACGACCGGTCCGCAACATGTCGCGCATCACGGCCTGGTACACCTCCCGCGCCTGGTCTCCTTTCGTCACCGACAGCGCCTTCGCCAGGGTGTACACCTCCTCAGGCAGGAGGTCATCCAGCTCCCGTCCATCGAGAGCCTGGATCAGATCGTCGCGTCCCTTCAGCTGTTTGCGCAGGCTTTCACTCGTCCTTTCGCGGCGATAGGTCGCCTCCGTGCGCAACCAGGAGCGGGAGAGTCCAACGGCAGTCAAGGAGATCACGGCCAAACCCAGCAGACGATCACCCAACGGCGTCAGGACCCCCTGCAATGGCGCCGAGAACAGAAAGAACGTATTGATTGCGATGAACGTCGCCAGCAGACGGGTCTGATTCACCGCTCGCTTCATGGGATCGCTACGGCCGGCCTGGTCATGGCGTTCCACGAGCCGTCGCTGCACAGCGCTGAACAGCACAAAAGACAGCCAGCCAGCGCCGGCCAGCAACGCGGGAATCGCAAGCAGGTTCGGCAGGTGTTGCAGGCCATCAACGAAGGCATCCACAGCCCGATCCTGAAAGCTCACCGGGGCAGCCCAGTGACCGTCACTGAGGTGAGACCAATCCACCCAGCCATCGTCAGCACCACCGGTCCAGATCGTCAGCAGAAAAAACGCCAGAACCAGACCGGGGTAGGAGTACCAGGCCCAGGCCAGACCACGCTTCTGCCTCGACTGCTGCCAGTACTGACCTTCAGCATCAATATCGATGCAAGGCCTTTGACAGGCCACACAGGCGCTCTGCTCCCGTCCCGTTTCAGCCACCGTGCGGCACATCGACTGCGTGATCCGTGAACGGCTGCCCACATGGGCCGGCGAGGAGAGCGCTCCGCGCTGGGCTGTGAGAATCATCTGCACCGGACCCATCGGACAGACGTACTGACACCAGGCTTTACCGCTGTAGAACCAACCGAAGAAAGCAGCCGCCGCTGCGGAGACCAGAAGCAGCGCAAACAGGGCCGCAGGGCTGCCGTTCACCCCCAGCAGGCGCAGACAGAGGCCACCAATCAAGAGACACCACTGCAACTGCAGATGGTGCTTCGCCAGCCATGAGTCGGGTTGCACCTTGGCCACCTCAGGCTTTCCAGCGCGCCCAGGAACCGTGCGCTGCCAATTAAGCGCGCGAAAGATCTGCGACAGAAACGCCAGCGGACAGATCCGTCGCCAGAGCTCATGGCTGAACACGATCAGCAACAAGCCAGAGGGCACGACCATGCCCCAGAACACGCGATTCCCAGACCATTGCTGATCCCAGGGAATCAGGGGGGTCAGGAGTGAAGCGATCAGAAGCCCCCAGCCGAGCAGCAGACCCCAGCGCACCCAGTGCAGGGTTGTTTCCGGCCATTCGCTGAATGCACGCATGCCTGACACGCGAACCACATCTCAACCAAAGTGGCCAGGCCGCCGAAGGCCCGTCAACGGCCATCTGTGATTTTCTTAGCTTCAGGCCAGGAGGCCACGCTTCTGCAGCGGCGTGAGATCCGCCAGGCGCAACCGACCGTCGTCATCCACCACGATGCCGCGCGTGCGGAGCTTGCTCAGGGTTCGCGATGCCGTTTCCCTCGCCAGACCGGCAAGCAGGGCGATCTCCAGCTGGGGCAGCTCCGGCAGCAGTGCCAGCGGATCATTCTGAGCCGAACTGGTCCTTGCCAGATAGGCCAGCGCATCCAGAAGACGGGTGGTGGCGTCAGCACTCTGAAGCGCGAACCGCCGGTTGAGATCACGCAGTCTGGCCGCCTCAAGGCGGGCCAGACCGAGGGCGAATCCGGCCTGGGTCTGGAGCAGGGACGCGAACGGCGGAATCCGCAACTTCACCAGCCGCAGGGGCGTAAGTGCCACCACATCAGCCGAACGGGCCTGATCATCAAATGCCGCCATTTCGCCGAACACATCGCCGGGGCCGAGCAGCGACATCACCACTTCATCACCATCCGCCGTGAAGCTGCGCACCTTGGCCAGACCATCGCGAAGCAGGAACAACGACTCACCCCAGTCCTGCTCCATCACGATCACCTGATCGGTGAGGTGCGCCGATTCCCGCTGACGAATCAGGAGTTGCTCCAGCTGATCGTCATCAAGGCTCTCGAAAAGAGCGATGGCCCGTAAGTCATCGCGAGTCAGCGTCGTCATCACCGGGGCCCAACGGAGGGCAGTCACACGCTGATGATCGCGTGCACCATCGTCACCGCCAGCCCGAAGCAGGCAGTCCGTCACCTGTGATCAGGCGCACAACCGCACTTGAGCCAGATCACCAGCGCAACGGAACAAGCAGGCGAGGGTGCAGAGATCAGAGCGATCCAGCACCCGGAGCCCATCCCATGTCCATCGAATCAGGCCTGATCGGCGCTGCCCTCACCCTGGCCGCCGGTGTGACACTGCAGCCACCACTCCCCGAGAGCGCCTGGCCAGGAGGAGGTGAAGCCGTCGCTACGCTGGAGCAGCCGATGTGGATCAGAGCGCTGCGCGCAACTGAGCTCGAGCTGATTCAAGTGCCCCATCCAATGCGGCCCCATCGCGGCCACCGGCCTGCGCCAGATTGGGACGTCCACCACCGCCACCGCCGCACAGCTTGGCGATCGCACCGATGAACTTGCCGGCCTGAAGGTTGGC
>WTHL01000333.1 GCA_011523155.1 Synechococcus sp. PL34863bin_39
ACCAGTGGGAGTGCCTGGAATGGCTGCGGCAAGCGGGCTTCAAGGTGAATCCCAATGCCGAGCTCCTGCCTGACCTGGAGGCCGTGGAAAGGTTCTTCAGCGCTTGGGATGGCGCACGTCGCGCGCTGGACTACGCCACAGACGGCGTGGTGGTCAAGCTCAATGATCTGCGCCTTCAGGATGCCGCCGGATTCACACAGAAAGCGCCGCGGTGGGCCATCGCGCTCAAATACCCGGCCGAGGAAGCACCCAGCCAACTGATTCGCATCACATGCCAGGTCGGTCGCACCGGTGTGATCACCCCGGTGGCTGAATTCAACGCCGTGGCCCTTGCCGGCACCAGCGTCAGCAGAGCAACGCTGCACAATGCCGACCGCCTCGAGGAGCTCGATCTCCATGCCGGCGACACCATCGTGGTGCGCAAAGCCGGGGAGATCATTCCGGAAGTGGTGCGCGTGGTCTCTGAACTCCGCCCCGAGGGTGCACAACGGCTCGACCTCCCCAGGACCTGCCCGGAATGCGGCTCTCAACTGGTGCGGGAAAGCGGCGAAGCAGCAACCCGCTGCATCAACAGCAGCTGCCCGGCCATCCTGCGTGGTGCCCTGCGTCACTGGGTCAGCAAGGCCGCCATGGATGTGGATGGACTCGGCAGCAAATTGATCGAACAGCTGGTGGACCAGGGACTGGTGCGCTCGATCGCCGATCTGTACAGGCTCGATGCCGCACTGCTCTCCAGCCTGAAGCGGATGGGCCCGAAAAGTGCTGAGAACCTGGTCCATGCCCTGGAGCGTTCGCGGCAGCAGGACTGGTCGCGCCAGCTCTATGGACTGGGCATTCACCACGTGGGTGAAGTGAATGCCAAAGCGCTGGCCACCACCTTCCCTGACGTCCAGGCGTTGCGCAGCGCTGTGGGCATGGAGACAGAGGCCATCACCAGCATTCACGGCATCGGCGATGAGATTGCCCAGAGCCTGCGGCAATGGTTCGCGACTCCCGCGAACATCACGCTTCTCGATGACCTGCAACGGTCTGGGATCAGCCTCAAACAGAACGCCGCGGAACGGGAGAAGGCGATCGCCACTGCGGAAGAGGGCCATTTGCAGGGTGACACCTTCGTGCTGACGGGGACCCTGCCCACACTCACCCGAACCCAGGCCAAAGCACTGATCGAGGCGGCCGGCGGCAAAGTGAGCGGTTCCGTCAGCAAAAAGACCAGCTACGTCGTGGCAGGCGAGGAGGCGGGAAGCAAGCTGACCAAAGCCCAGACCCTTGGGATCCCGGTGCTTGATGAAGCCGGCCTGCACGATCTCGTGCAATCGCCACAATCGGCATAGACAGCAGCGCGGCGATGCACAGCCTGGTGGGGCGTGTCTTTGACAATCTCTCAGGGGAATGGCGTCTCAACCTGGAGAACCGGGTCCCCAGGCATGAGCTCTACCAGGCACGCATCGCCTCATCCAAGCCTTCGCTCGGGTTCTTCGTGCTCCTGCTGTGCTCGGCTGTCATCGCGACCCTGGGGCTGATCGCCAACAGCACGGCCGTCGTGATCGGCGCCATGATCGTGGCGCCGTTGATGGACCCGATTCTGAGCCTGGCCTTCGGCTTCACCCTGGGCGACAACCGACTGGCGAAGCGGTCCGCGATCACGGTTGTGCTCGGATCAGCCAGCGTGGTGGGAACGGCCTGGCTGCTGGCCACCATCATCGGCCCGGGGGAAATCAACGCGGAAATCACCAGCCGTGCGGCCCCGAACCTCATCGACCTCGGCATCGCCGTTGCGGCTGCGGTGGCCGGGGCCTTCACCATCACCAGGGAACGGCTCGCCAATTCAATCGCCGGTGTCGCCATTGCCGTCGCCCTGGTGCCGCCGCTCTGCGTCTGCGGCATCGGCCTCAGTCAGGGGCCTGAATTGGTGGCCGTCTTCGGGCGCGGAACAGTGGCAGGGCTCACCAACGAAATCTCGGAAGGCTCCTTTCTTCTCTTCCTCGCAAACCTGATCGGCATCACCCTGGCCAGCCTCGTGGTGTTCATGGTGCAGCGCTACGGATCACTACGGACGGCATGGCGCCACCTGCTGGCATGGCTGGGGCTGATGGGTGTTCTCTGCATTCCACTCGCCTCCGCTCTGCAGGACTTCAGTGTTCAGCAGAAGATCAACCGCCAGTTCGGCCGTTTCAAGGCCGGATTGCTGAACAACACGGCAGTGAGCAGGGATCACGCCTATTTCCTGAAGCGGATCCGACTGCTTTACAGCAATGTTCAGGTCGAGGCCAATGAAGCCGTCATCGACCTTGTGATCAACGTTCCGAACCAACTGGTTGATGAACTGCAGCTGCAGAACATCCATTCCGATCTGGCCGAGCAGACCAAGGAGCTTTACGACGTCGATGCCGTCACCATCAACATCAGCCTGATCCCAACACAGATCTACCGCTACAACCTCGAGACAGGACGCCAGCCGTGAATCAACCAGCCATGCATCGATGGATCAAAACCGAATGCGGTCGTGCCAAGTACGCCGAGCTGGCCGCACGTCCGGGTGCACTGGCCCGCGCGCGGCTGGGGTGGTTCGTGCTGATTGCGGCGCTGCGTGATGCACGCCTGCCGGATCCTGATCAGAGCTGAGGGGTCTCCAGGGTCTGTTTGGCAACGCGACCCACCAACCAGACCACAGCCACCGTGGCGACCACACCCACCACCCGCAAGAACCAGGCGCCGGCCGAAGCTTCGCCAGCCAGAACCTCACCAAAACGGGCCACATCGCCGGCCAGGGCACCCAGAGCACAGAACAGCACGGTGCCGGGAAGAATCCCGAGCAGACCAAGCGTGTAATCCTTCAACGTGACCTCACTCAGGCCGTAGGCGAGGTTGAGCAGCGAGAATGGAAAGGCTGGCGATAAGCGCGTCAGCAGCACCAGCTTCAAGCCCTCACGACTCACCCCACGTTCGACGGCCTGCAACTTGGGGAAGCGGGAAAGACGACGCTGAGCCCAGTCACGGAGCCAGTGTCGACCGAGAAGGAACACAATCTCAGCCCCGAGGCACGCGCCGATGAACACCACAACACTCCCCCACCAGGTGCCGTAGAGAACACCGGCCAGCATTGACGCCCACACGCCGGGAAGGAGAAGCGTGACCCAGAGGGCATAGAGAGGCACGAACAGAACAGCACCCTGGGGACTGCGCAGGGCCTCAAGGAAAGGCGACAGGGAGGAGAGCAACTCACTCACAGAAAAGACCGGGGCAGCCTCGACCATGCTGACGGAGACCCCGGGGCCGTGCGCCGCTCAGACAAGCAACGGTCTCGCTTGGATCTCTCCGCTGAAACTGAGCATGGTCACGACGCCCAAGGGTGATCCGCAACCCTGACACCCATACAAAGCGAGAACGCAACCATCAGAGCACCCCGGACAACTTTCAGCGTTACCCACACGCATTGAGGCCACTAGCATCGGCGGCAAGCAGGAATCAGATCGGCAATGGAAGGGTGGATCGCTGATGTCGTGATCGGTGTTGTCGCAACGACAGCACTGGCCTTTGTGATCCGCAGCCTTCTCCCGAAACTGACATCCCGGAGCAAAAGCACTTTTGATGATTTTGTTGTCAGACGTTTTTCAAAATATATTATTCCTCTTGGAATCCTTTTTACTTTATTCCTGCTTCAAGATGACCTGACGCTGGAAGAGAACCTGCTGCAGATCTGGAACATTCTGCTCCGGTTCTCAACCCTGATCATTCTCGTCAGGATCTTCAACAGCATTCTTCTGCGCAGCCTGGAGATCATCGCCAGGAGAAATGCAAAGGATGGGATCGACACCCTGATCACATCAGTGACGCCTTTGCTGAGGGCAGCCATCTGGACCATTGCAATTCTGACCTGCCTGCAATCCCTGGGATTCCCGATGGCGGCGGTCTGGGCAGTGCTGAGTGCGGGCGGCATCGGCATCGGCCTGGCCCTCAAGGAGCCGGCCCAGGAGCTGTTCGCCTATCTGATGATCCTGATCGACAAGCCGTTTTCAGTAGGTCAGTTCATCAATGTCGGCGATGTCTGGGCCACGGTCGAGAAAGTCGGCGTTCGGTCCTCAAGGCTGAGAAGCCTCCGAGGCGAGATCATCGTCATGAACAATTCAATTCTGACCGCCTCAACCATTTCCAACTTTGCGGAAATGAAGGAGCGCCGGATGATTTACAGGCTCGGTGTCACGTATCAAACCCGCCACGACACATTGGCCGCTATCCCGGCGTTGATTCAGAAGGTCATTGACGAGGCAAGCCATGCTCGTTTCGAACGATGTCACTTCGTTGAGTTCGGAGCAAGTAGCCTGGATCTCGAACTTGTTTATCACATCGACACGCAGGATTACGAAACAGCGATGGATGCCCAGCAGCGGATCAATCTGGACATCCTGCGCCGTTTCGAAGAGCAGGGTATTGAGTTCGCCTATCCCACCCAGACCCTGCTAGTTGAAACAACTTCCCCGGCAGGCTGACAGCCGTTCATTTCAGTCCCGCATTCGATGTCGCAGGTCATTTTCACGACCTTCGACAAGGGTCATTCTCAGCTGGAGGCAGAGGTATAGAACCGCAAGGCGAACAGCCAGAACTGCCGAGCCAGAGTGAAAAAGCCAGCGGCCAGTCCGAGACCGAGGCACAGCGTCGATGCATGCGACCTGCCCAGAACAACCTCCGCAGGCACCGTGGTCAGGAAGGCCACGGGAAGCACCACGGTGAACAGCAGGCGCAGGGCAGGCGGATAGGCGTTGAGGGGATAACGGCCGGAGGCCAGCAGGGCCCGCAGCACCTCGGTGGCATTCCAGGTTTTGACGAACCAGATGCTGGTGGCAGCGATCAGAAACCAAAGCGAATAGAGGATCAAGCCACCGGCCAGCAGCATCACCA
>WTHL01000206.1 GCA_011523155.1 Synechococcus sp. PL34863bin_39
AGATGGTGCAGTCCAACCTGCGCCTGGTGGTGTCGATCGCCAAGAAATACATGAATCGGGGCCTGAGTTTCCAGGACCTGATTCAGGAAGGCAGCCTCGGCCTGATCCGGGCCGCTGAAAAATTCGACCACGAGAAGGGATACAAGTTCTCCACCTACGCCACCTGGTGGATCCGACAGGCGATCACCCGCGCCATCGCGGACCAGTCGCGGACCATCCGTCTCCCCGTTCACCTGTACGAGACGATCTCGCGGATCAAGAAGACCACCAAGGTTCTCAGTCAGGAATTCGGTCGCAAGCCGACGGAAGAGGAGATTGCCGAATCGATGGAGATGACCATCGAGAAACTGCGCTTCATCGCCAAGAGCGCCCAGTTGCCCATCTCACTCGAAACCCCGATCGGTAAGGAGGAAGACTCCCGTCTGGGCGACTTCATCGAGGCGGATATCGAGAACCCTGAACAGGATGTGGCCAAGAATCTCCTCAGGGAGGATCTCGAAGGTGTGCTGGCCACCTTGAGCCCGCGCGAACGCGATGTGCTCAGGCTCCGTTACGGCCTTGATGACGGTCGGATGAAGACACTCGAGGAGATCGGCCAGATTTTCGATGTGACCCGTGAGCGCATCCGCCAGATCGAAGCCAAGGCCCTGCGCAAGCTGCGCCATCCCAACCGCAACGGCGTTCTCAAGGAATACATCAAGTAGGGAAGCAACCAGGTCAACCCCCTTGGCAACCAGTGGTTGCCAAGGGGTTTTTTGATGCTCTGACGCCTGCCGATCCGATCAAGTCCGTCCTCCCTGAGGAGCAGGTCGATGGCTGAGTTTCAGCAGAAGAACCACCACCACTGGCATCAGCAAATCAGTGAACAGAATCGTTCCAGCGTTGCCTGGTGCAGTGTTGTCCTGACTCAGGCGTGCAACAACGTGTCCAAGGCCATCAGCGAAGAACCAGCTGATGTAGGCCACCATCGCAGCAAGGAGGTAGTCGCGGCGTTTCAGCCACCAGCTGCTGAAGCCCAGGATCGCGATGGTGAGGTTGGCGTAGGCCACCTCGTACTGGAAGGGGCTATTGGGCCAACCGATCAATTCGGCTGAAAACTCGCCGAAGAAGAAGTGGTAGATGAAGCCCCATAAGCCATTGATTCCCAGCACCCAAAAGGCAATCCAGAGCAGGGTGCGATCAGCCCAGCGCGGCCAGCTGAACTGATGGCGAGTTTCCAGGCTGCCGCCAATCAAGGCGATCAGGATTGTCCAAACGTTGAACTCTCCCAGCAGCAATCTGATCACGGCAAACCATGACGTCGTCTCCCGGAGTGTGCCTCCTGACGCAATTGGTTGCCACGCATGGGTTCAAGGACCTCTGAGCCCTCGTTGTGGCTCTGAAGACACGAAGGTTCTGGGAAGAGCGACGCTGCTGATGTGATGCATTGTCAGCAGCGCCCATTCCACCCCCCGGCTCAGGCTGTCCAGATGCTCAGTTCTGCAACTCTCGGCGTTGCCGCCTCAGGGAATCGCACATCGAAGAGTTGGCACCATTTCTCTCCAAGCAGAGCTGCCACGGCAAGGATGTCCCCTCGTCATTCAAGCGGTGCTGCTCCATCCGTTGCCGAACAACAAACACGGCAGAGCCCAGCAGAAGCAGGCCGATAAGAAGGACGGTTGGGTCCCAACCGCGTGTCCATTTCATTCGTGGTGGGGGGGAGTTTGGTGTTCAGATGCTGGGGCTGAAGTTTGTCGTGACACGCGACAGGTCACCTGATGCAGGTCTGATGTCGCGTCTCTACAACGTGGTAACCCATCACTCTCGGTGCCGTGGATCCATCGTCGAACAAGAGACCATCAAAGAGAGAGACCCTCATCAAGCGTCGAAAGCTTTTTCTCTTTGCAGCCATCGTGGTTGGCCTCGGTGCGGTCTTCAGAACTGCAATCGGTGATGCGAACGCCGTTGACATGTTCATCGCAGTCTTCCTCGGCAGCTGGTTCAGTTATCTCTACGGCTGCGCTGTCTCGCTGAACCACGATCCGGTTGATTGAAGACCATCAGACACTGTCCGTTCCAGTTCAGTCCCAGTACTGGAGCGCATCCTCCAGCAGGCCGCGGGATGCACTGAGCTGTCCGGCGACGGCACTGAACGTGACCAGGGCCAGAACCGTGTCGGACGTCAACGGATGTCCCAGTGCCTGCCTGGTCATCCAGGTTCCGGCCTGGAGCAGAAATGACTCCATGCCGCTCAGGAGAGCGATGCTGAGCGTCATCTCCTCGCAGTAGTTGGCTGAGAGCGATTTGACGCCGACGGCAAAGGCCGTGGCGTCGCCCTCGTCGCTCTGCACCAGGAGCAGGGCCTGCCGCAGCTGACGCCTGGCAGCCTTCTGAGCCGCAAGGATCGGCAGGACACGCTGGGCCTGGGGATCCTTCTCCTGCTGCGCACGCTGGAAATGCTTCACCCCGGCATCCAGCTGGAGCGCCAGCAACTCCTCAATCGCCCTGACGGCTGAGGGATACAGGTCAAAGCTGCAGGCACCGGCGACAAGCCCCTCAGCGCTCAGCTGGGATGGGAGCGAACCATCGGGCACCAGCTCCCCCGCGTCATTGAACGTCAGACCGATCTGCGACACCGGCCCCTGCGGACCCTGTTGCCGGCCGGCCTGACCCTGGTCAGCGCCGGATGCCTGCGGCCGCCGGCGACAGACCCGGAGACGGCCATCGCCATCGCTGGCAACGATCAGACCGAAAGGAAGCTCCACCGGCACCCCACCCGACGCATGGCTCCATGGTGAATGGCGGAGGGCAGCCTGGCAGCCGGCTCCTGGCAACAGGCCTGGAGCCGTGGACGGGCTCAGGCTTCGATGCTGTCGGTGAACTCCTGAAAGGCCCGCTTGAGACGTTCCACCGGGGTATCGGAGGGCGGACATTCCTGGTTCGTGCGCGTGGTGTAGGCCTGCACCAGCCTGGACTCCGGTTCAAGAATCGAGGCCACAGCCCCCTTGAACAGCACCAGGTTGGACTGGTTGGTCAGACCAGCCAGAAACGGCATCAGCAACCAGCCGCAGCCGGTCTCCCCGGCATCACCTGAAGCCTTCTGCTGCACCTCCAGGGGTCGCAGGAGTTGATAGGCGGGAGCGCCGTCGCGGTCCGTGGTGTTGCGCAGGCGGGCGATCACAAGCTGACCGCTGCACAGCAACAGCAGCTTGATTGCACCGTCGGCGCGAAGAGGCAGGAAGGGGGCATCAGCAGGGCCCGATGGGTCGGGAACCGGCGACGGGGATGGATTTCCACGACGGACGCCATTCACCACCGGGCCTGGCATGGATCGCCCTCATCACAACGTATGGCAAATCGTAAAGCTGAGGGCGCGGCTACGTAGTCTGGGCGGCTGCTAGTGACTGTTCATGGCCCTCGAACACCTGCGTATTGCATCCCGCAGAAGCCAGCTGGCCATGGTGCAGACCAACTGGGTGAAAGCCGAGCTGGAGAAGGCCCATCCGGGACTCACCATCACCGTGGAAGCGATGGCCACCCAGGGCGACAAGATCCTCGATGTGGCCCTGGCCAAGATCGGCGACAAGGGACTGTTCACCAAGGAGCTCGAAGCCCAGATGCTCGTGGGCCGCGCCGAGATCGCGGTGCACTCCCTGAAGGATCTCCCCACGAATCTGCCCGATGGGTTGATGCTCGGCTGCATCACCGAACGGGAGGATCCCGCCGATGCCCTGGTGGTCAACGCCAAGAACGCCGACTACAAGCTCGACACGCTGCCGGAAGGCTCCGTGGTGGGAACCAGCTCGCTGCGCCGCCTGGCCCAGCTGCGCCATCACTACCCCCATCTCCAGTTCAAGGACGTGCGCGGCAACGTGATCACCCGTCTGGAGAAACTTGATGCCGGGGAGTACGACTGCCTGATCCTGGCGGCAGCCGGACTGACCCGCCTCGGTTTCGGCGACCGCATCCACCAGATCATCCCCGGCGACATCTCTCTGCACGCCGTTGGCCAGGGAGCCCTGGGCATTGAATGTGTCGAAGGCAACCCCGAGGTGCTGGAGCTGATCAAGGTTCTGGAACATGCCCCCACATCGGCCCGCTGCCTGGCGGAGCGCTCCTTCCTGCGGGAACTGGAGGGTGGCTGCCAGGTGCCCATCGGCGTGAACACCGTCATCGACGGTGACACCCTCACCCTGACGGGCATGGTCGCCAGCCTCGATGGCAAGCGGCTCATCCGCGATCAGCAGAGCGGCACGCTGGCGGAGGCCGAGGCGATCGGCACGAAACTGGCTGAGATCCTCAAGGGCAAGGGCGCCGGCGAGATCCTCAAGGAGATCTTCGAGGACGTCCGCCCCCAGTGATGGGCAGACAGCAGAAAGGCGGGGTCTCCCCCGCCTGATGCCGTTGCGGCGTGCCGGAGGCCGGCTCAGTCGACCAGCTTGGGATCGATCTCAGCCATGTAGCGGGCCTCGCAGCTCTTGATGATCTCGACCGCCTTCTCGGTGCCGAAGAACCCGTTGACACTGCAGGTGCCGGGCTTCTTCAGATCCTTGTAGTGCTCCCAGTAGTAGGTGGTTTCCTTCTTCCAGTGCTCGCCGAGGTCTTCCCAGCTCTTGATGTGATCCATGCGCTTGTCGTCGGCCAGCACGGCGATCACCTTGTCATCGACCTCGCCACCATCGTCGAAGGTCATGATGCCGATGATGCGGGCCTCAACGATCGAACCGGGGATCAGGGGTTCGGTCACACCGACGATCTCGATGTCGAGCGGGTCACCATCTTCGTCCCAGGTGCGGGGGATGCAGCCATAGGCGAAGGGATAGGCCAGAGAGGAATAACCCACCCGGTCCAGCTTCAGGTGGCCGGTCTCCGTGATCAGCTCGTACTTGTTGATCGTGTTGGAGTTGAGCTCCACGATCG
>WTHL01000011.1 GCA_011523155.1 Synechococcus sp. PL34863bin_39
TCGCCCACCTGGTGATGCGAGAGAACGGGCAGGACACCACCTTCATCGACGACCACACCGAGAACTACAAACCGTTCTTCGACGTGGTGGCCCGCTGGACACCGCGGAAGGTGGCGCGGTTCTGCGGCATCCCTGAGAAACGGCTGCGGGAGGTGGCGGAGCTGTTTCACCGCAAACAGAAGGTGCTCAGCCTCTGGTCCATGGGCGTGAACCAACGCCGGGAAGGCACGGCCGTGGTGCAGGGACTGATCAACCTTCACCTGCTCACAGGACAGATCGGCAAGGAAGGAGCAGGACCGTTCTCACTCACGGGCCAACCCAACGCCATGGGCGGCCGGGAAGCCGGTGGTCTGGCCCATCTGCTTCCGGGTTACCGCCTCGTCAACAACGAACAACACCGAAGGGAGGTGGAGAAAGCCTGGGGCTTTCCGGAAGGTCAGATCGCAGCCGAACCAGGGCTGGCGGCCTGGCAACAGGTGGAGGCGATGGAACGCGGAGAACTCGATCTCTGGTGGGTCGCCGCCACCAATCCCCTGGTGAGCATGCCTGACCTGGAGAGGGTCAAAGCGGCCATGCGGAACTGCGCCCTTGTGGTCGTGAGCGAGGCCTATGCCGATTCCGAGACGTCGCACTACGCCCATCTGCTCCTGCCTGCCGCGCAATGGAGCGAGAAGGCCGGTGCCATGACGAATTCCGAGCGACGTGTCACCTACTGCCCCGCCTATCGCCCTCGTCATCGGCAGAGCCGGCCCGACTGGGAGGTGTTCGCCGAGGTGGGGCAACGACTCGGTTTCAAGACGCAGTTCAACTACGACTCCGCGGCTGAGGTCTACGCCGAGTTCGCCCAGCTCACCCGTGGACGGGTGTGTGATGTGTCGGGTCTGAGCCATGTGCTGCTGTCGGAGGCGGGCCCCCAGCAATGGCCCTATCCCGAGGGGACCCGGCCCGGCACGGAAGCCAAACGCCTGTACAGCGATCACCACTTCCCCACAGCAAGCGGGAGGGCCCGGTTCAGCACGGACCTGCCCCAGGGCCTGGCGGAACCCCCCTGTGACACCTATCCACTGGTGCTCAGCGTCGGCCGCTACCTGGGCCAATGGCACACCATGACCCGCACGGGCAAGGTGGAACGGCTGCAGAAGATGCATCCCGAACCCCTGCTCGAGATTCATCCGGACGACGCCGAAACCCTCAAGGTGCGCGACGGCGACCTCACTGCTGTCAGTTCACGCCGAGCGAATCTCACGGTGCGGGCCAAGGTCACCAAGCGGATTCGCAAGGGCTCGGTGTTCCTACCGATGCACTGGGGATTCACGCAGGAGCAGGCCTGTGAAGTGAATGCCCTGATGCATGACCAGGCCTGCCCTGTGTCGAAACAACCCGAACTCAAGGCCTGTGCAGTGATTGTCGCCCCGGCCGTCTCCGCGATCAGACCGCCGGAGCAGGTGAGCAACCGCCTGGTGGCACTACGCCGCTGGTTCAGTCCAGCAGCTCAGTGAACGCCGCCTCGAGATTGTGGTGATCGTGGCCCGGACGGACGAGCTTGCAGAGCGCAAAACGCTCGAGTTCCGACAAGGACCGCCAGGCCTCAGCACTGAGGTTGACCTGCCGTTGCGAAGCAGCGGCAGCGATCTGTTCCGGGAGACGGTCGCTTCTCTGCCACGGCTCATCGACGGCAGGAGGGAGATCCTTCACCTGGCCCTCAGCCATCGCCTGCGTGATGGTTTGCAGATGCTCGCGAAACCCTGCCCAGGCAGCCGGGTCGTCTGACCAGTTCACCAGCTCCTGTCGTTGCTGCTGGTCAAGCGCCAGCCAGTGGGTGAGCTTCAGCTTGATGCCGACGAGATCCAGTTTCCGCCTGACGCAGAGCGGAATGCAGCGCCAGTTGCCGATGAAATCCTGCTCAAAGCGGAAGCAACGACTGGCTGAATGACTGACTGAATGACTGCGCGCATCCATGCAGGAAGACAGCGGTTGGTGTCAATGATGACAACGGCTGATTCCGGAACGAACGAAGTTGTTGGAGATTCAATTTGTGCTGTTTTGCGCTTCGCACTTTCTCTCGGCCTTCTGCTCGGAATGTCCCATGGCTGGGTGATGGCCGAAGCCAACACATCGGACCAGCCGACCCTGCTGAACCCGGTACAAATTGTTAATTCCAATACAGAATGGAGTCCTTTTGGTAGCGATTCATACCAGGACTTCCCATACTGAAATTCTGTTCTGAATTTCAGGCGTGACAACCAGCACTTCCACTGTTGTCGGCCGCAGTCCGATCACCATTGCGGCAGGCTTTCTTGGAGCCTTCATTGTCGGCTCCCTCGGCGTTCAGCTGATCCGCATCCAGGATGCGTCCGTCCAGGCCGGAACGGCAGCGGTCGATCCTGTGATCGCCAGTCCTGCAACGCTCTGGGCCGCGCTCGGTGACCGCGACATCCAGGTCTCACCAGGCGCGGTGGCCACACCCGCCCCCGCGGTGAACGTGGAACCGGTGGTGGGCTCCGAGGCCACCCTCTGGTCTCCACTCGGGGATCGCTGATCCGGCTGCGATTCGATCGGTTTAGGGTCTGGGCAGAACAACGAACAGGCCGTGGAACTCAACCGCCGTTCCTTCCTGATCGGCGGAGGACTCACCGCAGCTGGTCTGCTCGGCCTGACGCCGAACAGCACACTCCCGGCCGCGGCCGGCGTGGTTGATTCGGGACCGGTCGCCGAACCGCTGGGGGTCTGCCGACCGCAGGACCCCCTCGGACAACTTCTGAAAGGCAACCAACGGTTCGCGCGGGCCTGGCGCAGTCAGACAACCGCCAGCGCCATGGACGAGCGCGCCGATGCGATGGCGTCTGTCTGGACCAACCATTGCTATGAATCGCCGGATGTACTGGCGAGCGGCCAGGCGCCATGGGCCTCCGTGCTGAGTTGTGCTGACTCCCGTGTGTCACCGGAATGGATCTTCGGAGCAGCCCCCTCCGATCTCTTCGTCATCCGCAGCGCCGGCAACACAGCCTTCAGCAACGCCATTGGCTCCCTTGAATTCGGCGTCGAACATCTCGGCACGCCTCTGATCATGGTGATGGGTCACAGCGGCTGTGGTGCTGTGACAGCGGCCCGTGATCATGAACCGCTCACGCCAAACCTCGAGGAGCTGGTGACGCCAATTCGCGCCAGCCTCAGGCCCGGCGAGACCCTCGAGGCAGCGATCAAGACGAATGCCCGGCAATGCGCCCGGCAGCTCACCGAACGCAGCCCCCTGCTGGCCGAGGCCGAGCGGAGCGGAACACTCAGCATTGTCGTGAGTTACTTCGACATCCGATCAGGAGACGTCACCCTGCTCTGATCTGGCAGGCTGAACAATGTGTTCGCCACCGGCAGCGGATGGGGAAATCCCTCAGTCACCTGAACCAGCAGGGAGAGGTGCACATGGTGGATGTCGGTGACAGGCCAGCCACCCAACGGGAGGCCGTTGCCCAGGGGAGCATCAGGATGGAGGCCAGCACCCTGGAGCTGATCGAGCGCGGCGAAACCCCCAAGGGTGATCTCCTTGCTGTAGCAAGAGTTGCCGCGATTCAGGCGGCCAAACGCACGTGGGAACTGATCCCCCTCTGCCATCCTCTGCCGCTCAGCGGCATAGACGTCACCATTGAACGAGACCCTGCACTGCCCGGCCTCATCCTCATCTGTGGATGCCGCACGACCAACCAGACCGGCGTGGAAATGGAGGCGATGACAGCCGTTTCTGTTGGGCTGCTGACCCTCTACGACATGCTCAAGGCCGTGGATCCGGGGATGAGCATCGGTCCGATCCAGCTGCTGCACAAGGAAGGAGGTCGCAACGGTGTCTGGACGCGCTGAGCCCTACGGCCCCGAAGGATTGCCCGTCGCGCAGGCTCGGGCGCAGGTGCTCGAAGCCATGGCGCAACGGCCGGGACCTGCCGGAGAAACCCTGCCCCTGGACCGCTGCCTCGGTCGCGTCTGCCAGCGACCTGTGCAGGCCGTGGCCGCCGTACCGGGCTTCCGCGCCTCGATCATGGACGGCTATGCCCTGGGTCAGACCCATCAGCCGACCATCGGCGACCGATGGACACTCTGTGGGCGTTCAGCGCCGGGAGCACCCTTTGACGCCACCCTGAAACCCGGGGAGGCGATCCGCATCCTCACAGGCGCGCCGCTGCCGGAGGGCGCTGGATGGGTGCTCCCCCAGGAACTGATCCAGCGGCAGGGAGACAGCATCAGCCTCGATCGGGAGGCCTCCGCCTCGCCCTGGATCCGGCCTGCCGATGAGGAGTGCCGCGCAGGCGACATCCTGCTGGAGGCCGGCACACGGCTGAGCGCCGCCATGCTCGGGCGCCTGGCCGGTTGTGGGGTTGCTTCCATCAGCGTGAGCGTGCAACCACGCATCGGACTGCTGATCAGCGGCGATGAACTGGTTGCCAGCGGTGACGAACGACCCCCAGGCGCCATCTGGGAAAGCAACAGCACCCTGCTGAGCGCGCTCCTGGAGCAGCTGGGGTACCGGATTCACCACCAGCGGATCGAATGCGATCAGCCGGAAGCACTCCGAAGCGCCCTGCAGGATCTGGCCAGCCGCTGCGATGTGGTGGTGACCACCGGAGGCGTATCGGCGGGAGACAGCGACTGGATCCGCCCTCTGGTGCAGGAACTCGGTGAGGTGAATTTCTGGAAGCTGTTCCTGAAACCGGGCCGCCCCTTCGCCTTCGGCTGGATCGGCCCGCAGGTTCCCTTCTTCGGTTTACCCGGCAATCCCGTGGCCGCCGCAGTCACCACCCTGCAGCTGCTCTGGCCTGCCCTGCAGCGCCTCGAAGGACAGCAACAGCTGGAGACGCCGCCG
>WTHL01000132.1 GCA_011523155.1 Synechococcus sp. PL34863bin_39
GCTGGAACTGCTGGTGGACCCGCAGACCTGCGGTCCACTCCTGATCAGTGTCGACTCCGATCTGGCGGCGAGGCTGCTGGCGGAGGCGTCAACGGGCTGGCGATTGATCGGTCGCGCCAAGGGATGAGCGGAGCAGCCTCAGCGCATGGCGCACAGGCGCTGAAGCCGTCGGCGCTGCAACTCGGCCCCCAACGACGGACCCGGCGTCCAGCCTGCGGCGATCAGCTCCCTGGCTGACTGGGGCGAGGTGACATGGCGCCAGCGCCCCCACCAGCGCAGCAGAGGACGCCAGCAGCTGTGGGTCGCCGCCACGGTCAGGGCCACGGCCTGCGGACTCCAGCCCTTGCCCTCCAGGGCCAGGGTCCAGTCCGCCGGGCTCCAGTCCGCCAGAGGTGCTCCGGCCTCAAGCCAGGCCATCAGGTCCAGAGCCTGCTGAAGCAGGTGCTGCTGCTGCTGCGGCAGCTGCAGCCGTTGTGCCACTGCGACGGGGTCGCTGGCGCCGATCAGCAGAGCAGGCAAGAGCGGCACCCCCAGATGGCCGGCCCGATGCAGGCGGCGCCGCCATCGGCGATCCAGCTGAAGCGCAGGGTCGAGCAGCTCGAGAGCCCCCCAGGTCTGGAGCAGATGCAGCGCTTCGGACCAGGGTTCCCGCTCGATCAGACGATCCAGTTCCATCCGCAGCCGGGTGCTGAGGGCGGGTGGCGCCTGGCCGACCGGATCACCGTGGCGCCAGGGCCACGGCCAGGCCTGAAGCGTGTTGCGCACCTGGGCTCGCCCCGACGCATCCAGCACAAAGCCAAGACGGGCCGCGTAGCGCGCTGCACGAATGACCCGGGTGGGATCGTCGGCGACACTGCCGCTGTGAAGGAAGGAGAGGTCGCCGGCCGCCAACGCCGAGCGGCCGCCATGGGGATCAAGCAGCGCATCGGACCACGAGGATGCCCCCAGCACAGTCGCCATGGCATTGACGCTGAAGTCGCGCCGGGCCAGGTCCGACGCGAGGTCGCCCGGCTCCACGACCGGATTGTCTCCGGGGGCCGGGTACGTCTCCCGGCGAGCCGTGGCCAGATCCAACAGGATTCCGTCCAGCACAAGCTCTGCTGTGCCGTAAGCCTCATGCACCACGCAGCGGCTCAGCCGCTGGTCGCCCAGACGCGCCTGGAGCGACCGGGCCAGAGCGGCCGCATCCCCTTCCACCACCAGATCAAGATCCGGCAGCGAAGGAAGGCTGTGCGATGACCGCTGCGCAGACCTCTGATGCAGCAAGCCATCACGCACAGCACCGCCCACCAGCGCCAGCCGGCCGACACCGAGGGCCACGGCCTCCCGATGCAGCAGGGCCAGCAGGGCCGGCAACGGCTCCGGAAAATCCATCTCCAGCACCGGCTGAACCGGGGGTTCCATCGGCAGCCGCGTGCAGGAGAATCAGCGCATCATCTCGAAAAAGCCGTTTGTCTGCACTCACCCGCTGCCTGCAGGAAGAGGCCGGAGCCATCGCCGCAGCCGCGGAACGGCTGGAGAGCGATCAGGTCGAGAACGCCCTGAAGCTTCTGGAGCTTTGCGCGGATCGCAAAGCCAAGCTCGTGATCACGGGTGTGGGCAAAAGCGGAATCGTGGCCAGGAAGATCGCCGCCACTTTTTCCTCGATCGGCCTGATGGCCCTGTATCTCAATCCCCTCGATGCGTTGCATGGCGACCTCGGCGTCGTGGCGGCGGACGACGTGTGACTGCTGCTCTCGAACAGCGGTGAGACCAGCGAACTGCTGGACGTGCTGCCCCACCTGAAGCGACGGGGCACCGCCCGGATCGCCCTGGTGGGACGCGCGGACTCCTCGCTGGCGCGGGGCAGCGAGGTGGTGCTGGAGGCCAACGTCGATCGGGAGGTATGCCCCCTCAACCTGGCCCCCACCGTCAGCACCGCCGTGGCCATGGCGATCGGCGATGCACTGGCGGCGGTGTGGATGGAACGGCGCGGCATCTCGCCTGCCGACTTTGCCCTGAATCACCCAGCTGGTTCCCTCGGCAAGCAACTGACGATGACGGTGGCTGATCTGATGGTGCCGCGCGCCCAACTGCCTGCCCTGGAGAGCGAGACACCGCTGCCGGAGGTGATCAGTCAGCTCACCACCGGATCCATCGGCAGTGGCTGGGTGGCGGACCCCACCAGCCCCGACCGGCTGCTCGGCCTGATCACCGACGGGGATCTGCGCCGTGCCCTGCGCGACCACAGCAGTGACCAGTGGGCTGCGCTCAGGGCCTGCGACCTGATGACCACCGACCCGATCACCACCCGCCCCGATGTGCTGGCCGTGGAGGCGATCAAAGCGATGGAGCACAACCGGCGCAAGGCGGTGTCGGTGCTGCCGGTGGTGAATGAGGAGCAGACACTGCAGGGACTGCTCAGACTCCATGACCTCGTTCAGGCGGGGCTGGCATGACCACCCCATGGCGTGCCTGGCAGCGGCGGCGCATCCGACCGAAGCTCGCTGCCCTTGAACTCCTGGTGCTCGACGTCGACGGCGTGCTCACCGACGGTGGCCTCTGGTTCAGCCCGGAGGGCCAGCTCCAGAAGCGTTTCGATGTGCGCGACGGACTGGGCATCCGCCTGCTGCAGCAGGCCGGTCTCGCGCTCGCCTTCCTCAGTGGTGGCCAGGGTGGCGCCACCGAGATCCGGGCACAACAACTGGGCATCAAGCACTGTCTGGTGGGCATCAAGGACAAACCGAGGGCACTGGCGCAGCTGCAACACGACCTCGGCGTCACCCCCCAGCGCACCGGCTTCATCGGTGACGATCTCAATGATCTGGCGGTCCGAGGCCAGATCGGCCTGCTGCTCACACCAGCTGACGCCTGCGCGGCAGTCCGTCGCCAGGCGGACTGGGTGCTGAGCCGCAACGGAGGCCATGGAGCGGTCCGGGAAGCAGCGGAGGCGATTCTCAACAGCCGAGGCCGCTGGACATCCCTGCGCCGCCATGGCTGGCGCGACCGCAATGACTGAGCCCGTTGCCTGACCGATCCCAACACGCCACCGACAACGACGACCGAATGGGAACCTTCAAAGCCGTCATCTACCACGCGACCACCAACTTTCGGGATCTGTTCCCCAAAGGCGGATCGCTGCCCGACGACCTCTACGAACAGCTGTTCAAAGGGGTGAAACGCGCCTTGCGGCGGTTCGGGGTCCCCCTGGTTCACCTCAGCGTTGAAGGCCACCCAGGCTGGGGCGATGAAAACTATGTCTTCAAGGGAGAGCCGGAGCAGATCGTCTACAACCGCGAGTTGTTTTTCGCGCAGTTTCTACGCCAACAGAACCGCGACGATGTGTTCTGGCTGACCGAACCCGACCATCGCATGGTCCAGCGCTTCCCCGGTCTGGCCGACGACATCGACCTCTGCCTGCTGCGCCGCGATGACGACGTGGCCATCACCCCCTGCTGGAAACTGGCACGCAGCACCGCCGCGCCATTCTTCGAGGAAGCCTGTTCCTACTTCGATGATCCGGAAGGAAAGCACTGGCATGGCGACAGCTCTGCCTACATCAGGCTCTGGAACAACATGGGCCGGCCCGATCTTGAGGACTCACCCGTTGAGTACAACGGGATGCGGATCGAGCTTCGCCCCTACCGGGACTATTCCGAGAAGGACAGCATCTACGTTCAGCACTGGAAGAGCCATACCAAAAGCAGATTGCTCCAGCGGAGCAAACGCCAGCGGATCAGAACCTGGATCCGGCAGTGTCGGGATCAGGCCAGCGCCATCGCTCAACGCATCCTGCGCGCCAGGACTGATTGATCAGAGGACGGCGTGACGTGCGATATCTGCTTCCGAACTATGCGCGGGGGGATCGCTACCTGCGGAGCCTCTGCCGGCGAACCCACCGTTTCAGCTCCCGGTTTCGTCTGAGCTCCGATCCCTGCGCTGACACGTCGATGCTGACGTACGGCTACCTGGGGGTGATTGCGCGCCATACCCGACGCTGTCAGAGAGATCCCAGCCTTCAACCTCTCACCCATGTGCTGATTGCCGACCACGGCTTCGGCCCCCCCGAACTGAAACACACGCTCTACCGGCTCGCCGCAACTGGGCGCCGCTTGCGCGGCCTGCACTTCGGCAACCATGACCTGCTCGCTCCCCGCTTCCGGGATGCGATCCACGCCCATCTGAGCTCGCTCCAGAACGCAACGTCACTGGAGCTGATGGGCCGGATGCAAACCGGAGGAGCAGACCGGATCGCGCTTCTGATCGAACCTGCGCCGGTTCTGACGGCACTCCAGCTGGATCCGACGTTCGATCCGATGCAGCATGCCCGGATCATCGAGCGACAGGCCGCCGAGGCAGGCCTCGGTCTGTTCCGGTCCTACAAGCGCGTGGAGATCAGCCTGTCGGCGGAGGGTGAACGCCTGAAAACCCTGCGGAAGGGGGAGCGACGCACCCTCGATCCCCGGGCGATCGGCTTCGCCTCCTGTCCCACCTCGATGCTGGCGGTGCAGCTGATGCTCCAGGGCATCCCGGTGGAGCTGTCCCCACTGCATCCGCTGGTGGATCAGCTCGGACTGCAGATTCCGTCCATGGGGCGGGCTGAGGCGCTCGAGCGGCTGTACGACGTGATCTGTCGCACCACCGTCTGCGTGCCGAGGCTGCGGCGTCTGGAGCAGCGGACCCGACAGTTCAATCCCGCCGATGTGCTGAAACCAGGTGCTGTGGCCTTGAAGCCGTGAGGTCCACCCTCACGTCGACGGCCAGCAGATCTCGACCAGCTGGGTCGCCAGCGACGGGAACTGGGCGGCCTGGAGGTAGCGACGGCGCTGGGCCTGCTGCTGCTCGGACGGTCCCTCAACCGTTCGCAGA
>WTHL01000159.1 GCA_011523155.1 Synechococcus sp. PL34863bin_39
CAGGGCCTCCAGTTTGGCGCTGTCATCCCAATCGGGACGTCCGGGACGGCGTTGTCCACCTGCACCTGGGCCTGGGCGATATCCAGGGCGGCGTGGCGCTGCGGCCGCGGCGGCGGCGGCGGCTGGCCTCGCCATCGGTGGGGTCGCCTTCCGCGTTGGTCCTTCCGCGGTCCGCGGCGTGACCGGACTTCCGTCGGCACGGCGTGGCGGGGGAGCACCGGGACGTCCACTGGGTTTTTGCAGCTGCATGAGCTGACCGGGCGCCACAGGTTTTCGCATGCCGGCTGGCATGCCAGGACGACTCGGTGCCCCAGGACGTACTGCCGAATCACGACCACCAGCGCTCTGCCCGTCGCGGCGGATTGGTTTGCCCACCAGCTCCACACGGGGACCAGCGGGACGGCTTACGCCTGATTTTCCCCCAGAACCGGCGCGGGTCGGTGCTCCCGGTCGCTGTGGTGATCCCGGTCGTTGCGGCATGGAAGGGCGTTGCCCCTGGTTGCCAGCTTGGGTGGGTCGTGGACTGACGCCTGGACGCTGACCTGCACCAGGCCTGGTCGGGGGACCCGCTGGTCGCTTGGGTTGCGGACGACCCACCAGTTCGGGCTTGGAAACCGGGCGCGGAGGTGCCGGCACGCTTCGTTTGACCGGTGCTGGTGCGGATGGTCTTGGTGCGCCACCGCCTTTGCCCTGCACAGGGCGCGGACTGGGTGTCAGGGGCTTGCCTGCAAGGGGTTTCGGTGCCGAAGGAGCCGCTGGACGTGGCTGTGGGGCGGTGGGTTTGGCAGCGGTGCTCGGTTTTCCTACAGGGGCGGAAGCCGGTCGAGCCGGTGCTGATTTCGCCGCTGCCGCCGGCTTGGCAGCCGCTGCGGGTTTGACGGGGGCCGGGCGGGGCACAGGGGCACTGGCTGCTGTCTGCCTGGCCACGGGCTGTCGTGCAGCGGTTGGAGCAGGTGCCTGAGCCGGTTTTGCCGGGGCAGGCTTGGAGGGAGCTGAGGCCGCGGGTTTGACAGCGGCAGCCTCCGCTTTCTTCACCGAGAGGATCGCTTTGCCGGGAGGCTTTGCGGCTTCTGCCGGCTTCCTGCCCTGCTTGAGCAGGTTGCGGATCTTTCCAGCCTCCACCTCACTGATGGAACTGCTGTGGCTCTTTGCCGCAATGGACAGCTTCTCAGCAGCATCCAGCACATCTTTGTTGTCCAGGCCCATGTCCTTGGACAGCTCATAAATTCTGACTTTGCCGCTGCTGGTCATTCAGTGGGGGTCTCCGGTCGATCCGGGCATGGAGATGCCTCGGGGCTCCAGGCAAGCTGGGGCCAATCTTTATCTTGCCTCAACGGCTGTCTCTCTGGGAGGAAAGCCGTTCCTGCAACGTCGTGATCACGGTGTCGGGCACCTGACAACGCAGGGCCTTGTTCAACCGTTTGCGACGACGCGCCTCATCCAGGCAGGCCTCGGTCGGGCAGAGATAGGCCGAGCGGCCCATCCCCCGATCCAAGAGGACCCCATCCTGAGGGTCGCGAATCACGCGCCAGAGCTGTTGACGATCCAGCAGCTCGCGGCAGGCGACGCAGCGACGAAGGACAGGGCGTTGGTTGTTCACCGGGCTCCATCCTCATTGATGTTGGCCGGTTCGGACTCCTGCTGCGTCTCGTCCCCTGCGTCAGCGGCGATGGCTTCACTGTCCTCGGGGATGGTGGCCTCGGTGTCTGGGGCGTCTGAGACCTCCTCGACGTAATCCTCCTCATCTTCAGGCAGGGGATAAAGCTCACGCAGACGCGCGTCTTCCTCAGCGCGTGCAGCCTGTTCAGCGGCCAGACGTTCCTCCGCTTCGCGCTGCAACGCCTCCTCTTCCTCGCGTTGGGAAATGAGTTCGGCCACCACTGCGTCTTCGCTGGCCTGGTCGTATTCCTGGGAGTTCTTGATATCGATCTTCCAGCCCGTCAGACGAGCCGCGAGACGAACGTTCTGACCTTCGCGGCCGATGGCCAGGCTCAGCTGATCCGGGGGAACCAGAACGTGGGCATGCTGTCCGACAGGATCGACGAGACGCACCATTTCAACCCGGGCGGGGCTCAGGGAATTGGCGATGTACTGGCCCGGATCCTGTGACCAGCGGATCACATCAATTTTCTCTCCGCGCAGCTCATTCACAACCTGCTGGATGCGTGAACCGCGTGCACCGATGCAGGCACCGACCGGATCAACCTCGCGTTCAATGCTGTCGACAGCCACCTTGGTGCGTGGCCCGACCGATCGGGAGGGAGGATTGGCTTCCCGGGCGACGGCAACAATCCGGACGGAACCTTCCTGAATCTCCGGAACCTCGTTCTCGAACAGATAAACAACCAGGCCTGCATTGGCTCGACTGACAAAAAGCTGAGGGCCTCGACGCGGCACCTCACTGACTTCCTTGAGGAAAACCTTGAATGTGGCGTTGGCCCTGTAGTTGTCGTTGGGGAGCTGGTCCCGGCGCGGCAGTTCCGCTTCAACCTCCGGACGACCCAAGCCTGAGCTGACAGCCATGATCACGGATTGACGCTCAAAACGAATGACGCGAGCCGTCAGGACCGGATCTTCCAGATCAGCAAATTCCTCCTGAATCATCCTGCGCTGCTGATCACGCAGTTTCTGTGCCAGGACCTGCTTGGTGGTCGCAGCGGCCATGCGGCCGAACTCCTCCTTCTCGGGGGTGACGTCGAGCACCACCGTGTCGCCGGCCTGGGCATCTTCAGCGACCTGCATCACCTCCGCCAGCGCGATCTGGTGGTCGTCGCTCTCAACTTCCTCGACGATGATCTTGCTCGCCAGGACTCGGTATCCCTCTTCGTCCAGATCGAGGGCGACGTCGAAGTTGCTGAAATACTCCTCGTCAAAGGGATCGTCGTCGATCCCGAGATAAAGGGTGCGTCGATAGCGCTCGTATCCCTTGAGCAGCGCCTCGCGCAGCGCTGATTCGACCACCTGGGGCGGCAGTTTCTTCTCTTCGCTGATGTCTTCGATCAGGTTGCTGAGGCCTGGGAGGAGTACGAGTGCCATCGAGGGCTGCTTGGGGGTGAGGTTGAAGCGATCGCTCTGGCGATCGTGGGAGCGATAGGAATCGACTAACCCGTGGGACTGGTCAGGCGAACGGCGTGGATTTCCACGCGGGGAATTCGCTTGACCCTCCCTTTGATATTGATCTCAAGGTGGTCCGTGTCGCGGCTCAGCAGAGAGCCGGAGACGGTGTGCTGAGATCCGGCGTCGTCCGAGGTTGTGACGTCGACCGGAAATCCCCGGAATGTCTGAAAATCGCGGTCGCTTTCCAGCAGTTCGCCGATGCCGGGGCTGCTGACCTCCAGGACGTAAGCCTCGCTCAAGGCGGACGAAGCTTCGATCGCATCTCCGAGGGGAGTGCTCAAACCGGCACAGTCATCGAGCGTGACATCGCCGCCATCAGAGCGACGAACCTGGATCTGCACCGTCATCGGGCGCAGATGGGTCTGGATCTGAAGGTTGACGAGATCAAACCCCAGATCACCAGCCGTTTTGGCTGCGACTGCAGTCAGATCAGGCTCTAAAGGATGGGGCAACGAAGGTGGGGATGTTGGGCTCAGGCCCAACGGCTGATGCTGAGATCACCCTCCCGGAGAGAGGAACTCGCCAGGCCTGAATTCAATGTAGATGATCACCGGTTGATCAATCACATCCCTGAACGGAGATCCTGTAGCTGAACCCCGTGGCCCCGGGGTCCTTGTTGGCTCCCACACGGAAGTTCACCTGACTCACGGCCTTCTGTCCCTCCGGTTGAAACGGACCGAACTGCGCGCCTGTTCCGGTCGGCGGCTGCATCGACTGATTGACGACCTTGCGATTGCTTCCGTCGCTGTATTTCAGGAAAGCTTCGATCGGGTAGGCCCCGGGCTGACCGTCACTGGAGTCTGCGGTGAAGAACAGCTTGTAGGACTGGTAAGGCCGATTGACCACAAAGTCCGTGTTCCAGTTGGTGCGCCCCACAGCCCGACCCAGAAGTCCTTTCGGTCGCTCCACCCGTTTTTTCACGATCCAGGGTTGAGGGCCGTTGCCGTTGCCTCCGAGGGGCATCAGAAATTCACAACCTGCCCTGGCGCTCACTGGCAGAAGCGTGACCGTGGCGCATGCCAGGGCAGGGATCACGACGCTCAGACGGCAATGGTTCTGCGACACCTTGGGCTGGTCAGCTCGCTCCACTCTGGAAACGGTTGCCGTTCTCGTCCACGGAACGAACGAAACCATGCCCAACCGGGATCATTCCTCAGACGGAACCGGCTCTGAAGCGTCGCGACCCAATGCAATCGCAGGAACGTCCTGGTAGCGGTCTCCAGGTTGTTCGTCCCCGCGTCTGCCGGAGTCCTGATTGATGCAGAGACCTTTCTGATCGTCTGTTCTGAGGAACTGACACACCCTTCCCCAGAGCTTGCTCCGGGTGCCGGCGCCGCCGCGGCTGAACATCACCTGATCCTGGCCATTCACGGTCTGAATCGTCACCTGACAGAGCGGGCACTGCTGGGGCTCGTTCTGAGGCTTCGCCATGGTCAATCCCGATCAACCCGGCCAACTTAAGAAGGTTTCCCAATGACCAGCTCGAGCGCCGTCGTGCCTAGGTTGCATGTCCATTCGTCTCGGCTGTGAACGGAACCACCTACCGGAGGCAGATCGTTCTTGCCCGCATCGTTTCGGGCCTGTGCTGCCTGGTGGTTCTGTGTTGTCACCCGTTCGCGGTTCTGGCGTCGGTTCCACCCCACAGTTTTGTGGCTGAAGCCGTGCGCCAGGTCGCACCCTCTGTGGTCAGGAT
>WTHL01000176.1 GCA_011523155.1 Synechococcus sp. PL34863bin_39
GTTGTGGACCTGGCTGATGGCAGCGCCCCAATTCCGATCTGGCATGACCCGGAACGCTGGCAACGGGAACGACGGCTGCAGTTCCCAGGCAGCGAACGGTTCTGGGCTCTCTGTGCCTGGCTGCATCGCAGCAACTGGGCCTTTGCCGACCAACACCCAGTGCCTCCTGTCAGGACAGGCTGGGACCTGCAACGGACCTTGAAGGCCGTTGGCCTCGGCACCCTGGCCACCGCCCCATTCGCCTTGCTGAGCGTCAGCGACCTGCTCCAGCTTTGTGGCTGCGCAGACAACACGCGATTGCGGCGGTTTCTGGATCTGCAGCTACGCCTGTATTCCCAGGAGCCAACGGAACGCACCGCTGCGCTGTACGGGGCCACGGTGCTTCAGATGGTGCAGGCCCCGCTGGGGCTCTGGCACCTCGAGGGATCCATGCAGGTCCTCAGCGATCTGCTCGGCAGGGCGATGACGCGCGACGGAGGCAGGTTGGAACTCCGCCAGAGAGTGACGCGGCTGGAGCCCTGCCGCGACGGTGGCTGGACAGTCACATCCGAAGCAGCGGGTGGCAGGAGTGTGTCCTGGCAGACCCAGGACGTGATCTGCAGCCTGCCTCCCCAGTGCCTCCCCAAGCTGATGCCCGCCACAGCCCATCAACGCAGTCGTCTTCCGGATGGGTACCGGCGTCGCATCCGCGACCTTGAGGCACCCAGCGGCGCCCTGGTGCTCTACGGCGCAGTGGACCGTCGCCATCTGCCATTGGATTGCCCTGCCCATCTGCAGCGGGACGGTGACGATCCGGGGTCTCTGTTCGTCTCAATCAGCCGCGATGGAGACGGTCGTGCCCCGCGCGGCCAGGCCACCGTGATCGCCAGCGTGTTCACCGACCCCCGCCAATGGGCGGATCTCCCTGAGCCGGAACACCAGACGCGCAAAACAGCCACCCTGGCTGCCATGCGCCGAACACTGGACGCGTGGCTCGGGCTCCCCGACGAGGCCTGGCTGCACCTCGAACTGTCGACCCCGAGAGCGTTTGCCCACTGGACAGGTCGCCCCCAGGGAATTGTCGGCGGCCTGGGTCAGCATCCAACGCGTTTCGGCCCCTTTGGTTTGGCCAGTCGCACCCCGCTGCCAGGCCTGTGGCTCTGCGGAGACTCCATCTACCCCGGGGAAGGCACGGCTGGCGTCAGCCTCTCGGCCCTGATGGCCTGTCAGCAGCTGATGGCGATGCGAGGAACGACCCTCAGGGTTGCCTGAGGCGTGCGTGAGGCCAAAGCATGTAGTGGAGCCCCTCGGCTCCTGTCAGAGGAAGTCAGGGCGCAGTGACCGGGTATGGCCCAGGACCCGTTCCAGCTGGTCCCAGTTGGACTCAAGAATCGCTTCCTCCAATTGCTCGAGGCTCCAGCGATACGCGGCCAGGCCACGCAGCACGGCCGCGGTGTTGTGCGCCGCCATGGCCGTGCCCAGTGCCGGATTCCCCCCACCGACACGGGTGGTGTCTGCAAAGCCGCTGGAGGCTAGGGCGCGGGCCAGCGCCAGGACGGACGGATCCCTCTCCGACCCCACGGCATCCAGCAACGCCGCGCTCACCAGCACCGGAACATGGGAGATCAATGCCACTGCCTGGTCATGGCGCTGCGCGTCCGCAACCAGCCAATGGCTCCCCAAGGCCCTGGCCACCGCCTCCACACAGGCCAGAGCAGCCGGTTCGGTCTCCGCCTCTGGTGTGGCAACCCAGGGACGCCCCTGAAACAGATGCCGGACGCCGGCCTCAACGCCGGCCTGGGCCGTTCCGGCCATGGGATGGCTGGCCACAAAACGTGGGTGAAGCGATCGCCAGCGCGTCAGCACCTCACCTTTCACCGAGCCGACATCGGTGACGACCGCATCAGGGGGGAGAGCCTCCACCAGGGCTGGATCCGGGTTGAGGAGTTGCTTGAGAGGAAGGGCCAGCACGACAAGGTCACATCCCTTGAGAATCCCGGGGTCGGTGCTGACGGACTGCACCAAGCCGCGCTCAAGGGCTCGATCAGCCGTGATCGTCCGGTGCGCCACACCGCGAACCTCACAGCCCAGAGCCTGCAGATCCAGCCCGAGCGAACCACCGATCAGGCCGAGGCCCGCCAGACCCACCGTGACAGGCAATGGCACATCACCGACGTCATCACGCCGTATCCCCATCCCCGTCTGTGCAAGTGCCCTCATGTTGATCGACCGTCAGCCATGAACCAACCCACGCGGGGGATGCCCTTAGGCTCAGCCGATGCTGGAAGCGACCGCCCATCAGCAGCTCAAGCACCTGCTGCAGCGGGATCATTCCACCTGGCCGCACCATCTCACCCTCAGCCGCCTGGTGGCCCGCGGGCTGAGACGGCGCGATCGCGCACTCCTGCAACTGGAACCTGGGAGCCAGGAGCATTGGTGGCTGGGACTGCTGGTGCCGCTCTGCCTGCAGAGCAGGCACGTGGTCCTCGTGATCGAGGAGCCCCTGCAGAGACGGCTGCTCAAATGTGAGCGTGAGCGATTAAAGGAGGCGGGACTGTCTCTCGCCTGCTGGACAGAGTCAACACCTCCGGCAGGTGATCAACTCTGGGTCCTCACGACAGAGGGAGTGCTGCGTGCTCACCAGCAGGGACTGCTGACCCCTGATCATCACCTGGTGATTCCGGAGGCGGAGCGGTTCGGCCAGCAACTGCGCCAATGTCTATCTCTCCAGGTGGGACCAAGGGAATGGGAACAACTGCGCCTCGCGCATCCCTGCGCCGATGCCGGCCTGTTGGACTTGCACCAGCGCCTGAGCACGCGCCTGTTCGCACAAGCCACGTGCAGCGATGCCCACGTTCGACTCGACGGCAGTGAGCTCCTGGCGCTGCGTGACCTACTCCGACTCCTTGGCCCCCTGCCGCAACCATGGGACGACGTTGTCGCCGCTGACCCCGACCACTGGGTCAGCTGGGCCGCCCTCGACCATCGCCTCCTTCAGTGGGACTGGCACCTGGACGTGCTCGAACCGATTCAGCCGCTGGGGTCGCTGTTGGGTGGCCAGCCGGCTCTGCTGATCAGCACAGACGGAGCCTCCGACCACCTGCCGCAGGAACTCACGGCTGCTGGCATTGCGTTGGACGTGCAGGTGCACCTGCGCGAGCCATCGATGCTCGAACCACTCCCGCTCTTCGCCCCCAGGCGACAGCCCCTCCCCAACACCGAAGTGTTTGCCGAGCATCTTCTTGATCAGTCGCGACGCCTGATTCTGGGAAGGACGGGCGTCACGGTGCTGCTTCTCAACGACAGCAGCATGCGCCAGAAACTCACCAGCGAACTGGCCGGCGAGTTCGGCAGTCGCGTGCTGCATGAAAGCACCGGCCCAGACAGCAACGGCGTGATCTGCTGCAGCTGGTCCTGGTGGCTCGCGCATCAGGACCGACTCCCCCTTCCCGAGCAGCTGATCATCGCGATGCTGCCACTGGCCAGCCTCGAGACACCGCTGACGGCAGCAAGGGTGGACGCTCTCAAACGCCAGGGGCGCGACTGGTTCCGCGATCTTTTACTACCGGAAGCCCTCAGCCAGCTGGCTCCTGCTGTCGCCCCCCTTCGACGCAGCGGCGGTCGCCTCGCCATCCTGGACGGACGGGTTCGGGCCCGGAGCTGGGGCGAACACGTCCTGTCAGCCCTGCAGCCCTGGACACCACTGCAACGCCTTCTCCCCCAGTAAACCGACCTAAGGTAATCGGCCGATCGACGACAGTTCCGCATGGGAGAAGCACGCCGCCGCGCCAGCCAGGGCCTTCCCCCACGGCAGCCCAAACCTGCCAGCGGTTCTGCGGAACGCGTGGTGAGCTGGCTGCCACTCACCAAACAGCAGACGAATCAGTTCATGGCCGTCACCACGAGAGGGGCCTGGATCGGGATTGGGGGGCTGGTGGTGTTCTGGGTGGTCATCCGATTCATCGGGCCCGCCGCAGGCTGGTGGACCCTTGCGGACATGCCCTGACCATCGGCCAGGATCGAGCCTGAGATGACGCTGAGACAAGCTGCAACCGCTCAATCAGCAGTCACAAACAAAGATCACGAATCCTAAAGAAAAGATTTAAGATCAGTGGGACTCTCGGTTTGCTCCCATGTTTCAGCGCCTGGCCCAGCAATACCGAGCCGTTGTCCACGACCTGGTGATGAGCCTGCAAGCCCTGGCCAGCAGCCTCAAAAAGCGAGGGCTCACAGCCACTTGCTACGTGTGCGATGACGGCAGAGAAGGCCATGGTGCGTCGTTTGTCGCCGACCTGGGAGATCAGCACATAGTGCGATTCCTGGTGTCCGACTTCGGCATCAGCTGGGTGGAATCACGCAATGGACGCGAGCTCGTGAAGCTCGAAGGAGCTGAGGCGATTCAGGAACTGCAGCGCCTGTCTCAGTACCTCCAGGACCTGAACCCTGTGGCAGCCGACGACCAGCAGCTTGATGGGTCTGAGACTCGGATCAGCGAGAGCGCCGCTCTGCCTCGCTGATCCGACCTGGTTGGCATTCAGCCCATGCGGCAAAGCCCTCAGGCTGCCGCCGACGGCATCTTGCCCTCCGCCGCTTTTTGCGAGTCAGCTCCTGCCGACTCCTTGGCCGCACTGCTCCCCTTAACGGCAGCGCTGCGAGCTGCAGCAGCGAGTGGTCGCATCGAATTGGACGTCACCTCCGAGCCCTCGGTGAGCTTCTGACGCACCAGCTCTTCGAGCTTGACTGAGGTTTCTGGGTTCTCCTCCATCCAGGTGATGGTGTTGTCGCGACCCTGACCGATGTTGTCGC
>WTHL01000147.1 GCA_011523155.1 Synechococcus sp. PL34863bin_39
GCACCAGGAGCACGGTGACCCGTCCGCCAGGCAGTGAAATCGGCGCAGGGCTGCCACCTTCAGTGGGCGTTGAAACCAAGGAGAGCATCGCGTCTGCTTGCCCCACGATGCATCCAGGGCGCGTCCAAACGGATCGTCAGTGACAAGCTCCTGACCTCAAGAAGCTGCATGCCTGGACCGCCAACATCCGCAGGCAAGGCCATCCCACTTGGTCAACCTGAGAACACTTGGTTGACAAGTTGAATTTCAACGGATCAGCAGACTGCTGTCCATAGGCTGAGAAAAAGCTCTCAAAACCAGATCGCATGTCACTGCTGCATACCGCTGTCAGCATTTTCACGATCTCCAATCCGATTGGTAACTTGCCGATCTACCTCTCCTTCACCGACGGCAATCCACGCAAAGACAGAGCCATTGCTCGCAGCAGTGCAACCACATTCCTGATCGCACTCTTACTCGCCGCCTGGCTTGGCGATCAACTCCTAGGTTTTTTTGGAATCAGCCAATCAGCGTTTCAGATTGCAGGTGGCTTGATCGTTGTTCTCATTGGTTTATCAATGCTGCACTCAGAGCCTTCAAAAGTGCACCATGACCCCCAATCAGTTGATCGCGACCAGAATTCTTCGGTCAAGGGGATCGTGCCATTAGGGATTCCACTCCTTGCAGGCCCGGGAACACTGACCGTGGTGATTGCCGACCCTGCCGCTTCAAGCATCAACGGAAAGATCGCGATCAGCCTGGTCGTTGTACTTCTGACTGTTTTGATCTACATGATCTTCAATGCAGCTGAGGCACTGTCGTCAGCCATCAGCACCTCAGCACTTCAAGTTCTGACCAAAATCATGGGCCTCCTGCTGACCGCAATTGCGGTGCAGATGCTGATCACAGGGCTCAGTTCTGCATTCCCGAGCCTGATTCAGAGTGTTGGCGGATCAAGCTGACAACACGCTTCAAGGCGCTTGACACCGAATCTCACTCCCAGGTCACGGTGCATCGATACGCCGTCTCGCCAAACATCGACCCGGCGGATTCGCAGGAGCTGCCCGTCAGCTGTTTGCCCGGGGGAACCTTTCCCAAAGCCCGATTCCTGGCGACCTCCTCATCCATGGCCTGGACCATGGCTGACCCTGCGTAGGCGGCCGAGGAGAGACCCAACAGAAAAAGACCAGCGGGGACAAAGACAAGAACGTTCATCACGGAAATAGCCTTGACCCGATTGATAGCAGTCACCTCAGAACCAAAGCATTAACAACACGCCCAGCAGCACTCCCTTCGCAAAGGAGAGCCAGACGACCTGGTAATCGCTCAGACCAAGGTTGACCTGGAGCATCGCGATCAGCCGCTTGTGAAACCGAATCAGTGATCGCATCAAGGACACCGCATTCAACGCAACAAGCCAAGCTTCTCGATCTCAACCACAACCACCTTCTGAGCCTTCGAGGCGCTGACGACCAGACCGACACCCAGAAGAAAGGCTGGTGTGACAAGGGCCACACCGCAATACTGCGCCAATTTGACGGCATGGACCGATGAATGTCCGATGTCCATACCTTGAAGAGCTGACACAGCCGAGACGTCCCATTGATCACGTCACCTTCAGGGTGGCCTGGGGAGAGCAAAGACGTCCGGAAACTTCCAGATCCAAACAGGAAGCTCCGCAAGTGCAGATCAGAAACCGCGGACCGTCGGTCGCTGGTTCGAGAGCGACACATTGACACCGGCTTGTTGTGCCTGTGGTGCAGACGAAGGAGGCGACGCTGGCTGAATCGGAGCGGCAACGGCATTGAACGCCAGTGACCAACGTTCACCCTCGCCGCGGAATGGCATCACGGAATGGGGTTGCCAGGCGGGAAAGACATAGAAGTCGCCTGGAACAGGCAGCACGTAGTGCGCCATCCCAGTGCGGAATGACTGAATATGCCATTCCTCAGGTCCATGAAAACAAAGCTGACCGTCGAAACTGTCAGCCGTGATCTGCGGTGGTACCGACAGAAAAATCACCCCCGAAAAACTGCCGCCATGGGTGTGGGTTGGGTTGTAGTCGCCAGCGCACTGACAGTTCAGCCAGAGGTCAATCGGCTTCAGTTCATAGCGTCCAGGCACCCATGGACCACGGCCGGAAGGAGGCTGACGATCCATCACATGACGGATCCAGCGGTCACAAGCTGGCAACAGATGCTCTCCCATCAAAGCAGCAACACCGGGGAGATGGGGTTGCAGCTCTCGCTGCTGGCGCAACTGGCCCGCAAGCTTGGCAGAGGCATCGGGGCTGCCGGCTGGGTTGGCCAGTACCTCACGACTCACACCGAGCAAGGTCTGAAGCAGGTCCGGCGGTAAGTGCCCCTTAAGGATGGAGCGAGGGAAGAGATCAACAATCTCCAAGGGCTGACGACTGAACCGCTTGCGTCATGGTGACAGGAACGCGGCCGATCGCGAAGGGCTGCCCGGCATCTCTGGCAACAGGTTGAGGGATTTGGGCAATGGATCAAGACGATCAGAGACCACCCATCAGTGCAGCCAGCAACGCCTGCTGAGCGTGCAGTCGATTTTCAGCCTGATCAAAGATCCGGCTCGAGGCACCTTCCATCACCGCGGCACTGATTTCCTCACCGCGATGGGCCGGAAGGCAGTGCAACACGATTGCAGCAGGATCAGCCTCAGCGACAAGCGCCTCATCCAGACAGAAACCCTTGAACGCCCGCTCCCGTTCGGCCTGTTCCTGCTCCTGGCCCATCGAAGCCCAGACATCGGTGTAAAGAGCCTGCGCTCCCCTGACGGCCGTTGCAGGGTCAGAGGTCACCGTGATCTCTGCACCAGCCACTGCCAGGGCACGCGCCTGATCCAGAACACCGGGGAGAGGTTCGAAGCCTTCCGGGCAGCCGATGCGCACATTCACCCCGAGCAGAGCGCCACATACCATCAGTGAGTGGGCCACGTTGTTGCCGTCTCCCACGTAGGCGAGGGTCTGCCCCTTCAGGTCACCGAAGGCCTCCAACATCGTGAGATAGTCCGCCAGTGCCTGGCAGGGATGCTCCAGGTCAGTGAGGGCATTGATCACGGGGATGGAAGCCCAGTGGGCGTAATCCACCAGTTCCTGCTGCGCGAAGGTGCGAACAGCCAGCGCGTCGCAGAAACGACTCAGCACGCGGGCCGTGTCCTCCAGAGGTTCGCCGCGGCCCAGCTGAGTGACCTGCGGATTGAGATCAACGGTTTGCCCGCCGAGGCGTGCCATTGCAACCTGGAAACTCACCCGGGTGCGTGTGGATGCCTTGGTGAAGATCAGCCCAAGAACCCGGTTGCCAAGATCAATGCGTCGATCGCCTGACTTGAGCTGCCTGGCCAGTTCCAGCAGCGCCATGGTCTGCGCGGCGCTGAAATCTTCAGAAGAGAGATAGTCGCGGCCGCTCAGTGGCGAAAGCACGGAGGCGACTCCCTGAGCGGCACTGGCCATGGGGAAGATCCAAAGAGGTTTTATCGGAGAAACACCCCCCTCCCGTCAAGCCATGGTGCCCACCGTTGTGGAGGAATCGGAAGGAGGATGGAGCAACCGATGGCCGCAAGGGGACATCGGTTGAGGCAAAGCAGAGTCAGCTCGGCATCACGCTGGCGGAGAGCATCTCCTTGAGTTCATCCCCCTCGATGACCTCCTTCTCGAGAATCTTCTGGGAAATCGTCTCCAGCAGCGCCATGTTGTGACGCAGGATTCCGAGAGCCTGCTCGTGGGCGCGATCGACCAGGCCGCGGACCTCTTTGTCGATGGCCTGGGCCGTTGCATCACTGACTGTGCGGCGGGGATTGTTACCCCCTCCCAGGAAGCGACCACCACCCTGCTTGTCATAGGCCAGGGGGCCGAGGGTGTCGCTCATGCCATAGGTGCCCACCATCTGCTCGGCGATATCGGTGGCCCGCTGAAGATCGTTGGCTGCCCCTGTGGTGATCTTGCCGAACACGATCTCCTCTGCGGATCGGCCTCCGAGGAGTGTGGCGATCTGTCCCTCGAGATCTTCCCTCGAGTTGAGGAAACGCTCCTCCGTGGGCAATTGCAGGGTGTACCCAAGGGCACTCATGCCCCTTGGCACGATGGAGATCTTGGCCACCTTGCTGCCGCCAGGCATGAGGTGACCGACGATGGCATGACCAACCTCGTGGTAAGCAACGACTTTCTTTTCGTCGTCCTGGAGCACACGACTCTTCTTCTCCAGACCAGCGACAACACGCTCAATCGCTTCGCCGAGATCCTTCTGCTCAACCTGAGTGCGCTTGGCGCGGGCTGCAAGAAGGGCAGCTTCATTCACCAGGTTTGCGAGATCAGCGCCGGCAAAACCACTGGTGGCCTGGGCGATGCGATCGAGATCGACCCCGTCGGCAAGCTTCACTTTGTTGGCATAGATCTCAAGAATGGTCTTGCGACCTGAGAGATCCGGGCGATCCACAAGAACCTGCCGGTCAAAACGACCGGGACGCAACAGAGCGGCATCGAGCACTTCGGGCTGGTTGGTGGCGGCGAGGACGATCACCGGCTTGTCCTTCGAGGCAAAGCCATCCATCTCGGTCAGCAGCTGGTTGAGGGTCTGCTCACGCTCATCGTTACCTCCGACCACACCCATGGAGCCCGAACGGCTCTTGCCGATGGCATCCAATTCATCAATGAAAATGATGCATGGAGCGTTCTTCTTGGCCTGCTCAAACAGATCCCTCACCCGGGCCGCGCCGGCGCCAACGAACAGCTCCACAAATTCAGAACCGCTGATGATGAAGAAGGGCACGCCCGCTTCTCCTGCAAC
>WTHL01000106.1 GCA_011523155.1 Synechococcus sp. PL34863bin_39
AATCGGAACCTCAGCACTCGGAGCTCAGCGGTGGATCAGCATCGCCGGTGTGAACGTGCAGCCATCGGAATTCGCCAAGCTTTCAGCCATTCTTCTGCTCGCAGCTGTTCTTGACCGCTTTCCTGTCGAACGTCCTGTGGATCTGCTGCGACCCCTCGGGGTGATCGCGCTGCCATGGGCCTTGGTCTTTATCCAGCCGGATCTCGGGACATCCCTGGTGTTCGGCGCCCTGTTGCTGACGATGCTCTATTGGTCGGGCATGCCCTTCGAGTGGCTGGTGTTGCTGCTGGCACCGATCGGCACAGCGCTGCTGGCGGGACTTCTCCCTTGGGGATTGACCCTGTGGATTCCGCTGATGATGCTGATCGCCCATCGCTCACTGCCATGGCGTCGGATGGCAGCGTCAGTGGCAGGGGGCATTCAGGCCGGTACAGCGGCCGTGACCCCTTGGCTGTGGATGCACGGCCTCAAGGATTACCAGCGAGATCGCTTGATCCTGTTTCTCGACCCCACCCAGGATCCCCTCGGCGGGGGATACCACCTCCTGCAGAGCACCGTCGGCATTGGCTCAGGGGGGTGGTTCGGCACAGGATTGCTGCAGGGCCAGCTCACCAAGCTGCGCTTCATTCCCGAGCAGCACACGGATTTCATTTTCAGCGCCCTGGGGGAAGAGACCGGCTACATCGGAACCGTGCTCGTGGTGATCGGATTTGTTCTGCTGATGGGCCGACTTGTCCAAGTGGCCAATCAGGCCAGGGGAGATTTCGAGTCGCTTGTTGTGATCGGAGTGGCCACCATGGTGATGTTCCAAGTTGCCGTGAACATCTTCATGACCATCGGCCTCGGCCCCGTCACCGGCATCCCGCTGCCCTTCATGAGCTATGGACGCTCAGCGATGGTGGTGAACTTCATTGCTCTGGGTCTTTGCCTGTCGGTCGCCAGGCGAGCACGTGCCCAGCAATTGCGGTGACCAGCACGATCACACTGACAGCCATTCAGAAGCGGATGGCCGAAGGACTTGAGATCGGCAGGGTGGATGATCCGACTGCCCGCCGTCTCTGGTGGGCAGCTCTTGAAACGATCCAGGCGGAACTGACCAGCGCGGGAAACCAACCGGTCCAGGGCCTGTGGATTGCTGCACCGTTACCAGCCCTCTACGACCCTGCCCTGCTGCAATCCATGCGGGGGTGGGCCTGGACACCTGATCCTCTCAACTGGGCTGTAGGGCAACCGGGATCCCTGCTCCCCCCCGAGCAATGTGACTCCAGCAACAATCCAGTCCCCGGATCAGGACGCTCCTACGAGCGGCTCTCACTGCATGAATCCGACGGGCTCGACCCCCTGCTGATCGTGATCACCTCCACCTGTCAGGTGGCCCTCGCGCTGCATGGAGCCAGCAATCAGCGGCAACTGCTGATGCGCTCAGACCCTGCGACCTTGGGGGCTCTTCTGTCGATGGTCGACCAGCGCCTTCAGGAGCAGGCGCCGGAGCAAGCCAGCCACCTGAGAGAAGCGATCAGGGATCTCGGCCCACTGCAGAGCAGCGAGCAGTTCTCCCAGCGGTTCTGGCCAGGGCTTGCGGAGCGATTGGCCGGCATGGCGCCGAGCCTCACTCTCCAGACCCAGGCCTCACCCGACGACAGCATCGATGGGCGGGCCGATGCTGAACTCTCCCTGCTGGAGGCGATCACCCACGAGGTGCGCACACCTCTGGCCACGATCCGAACCCTGATCCGTTCACTGTTGCGACGGCAAGAGCTCCCTGAGGTGGTTGTCAGCCGCCTGCAGCAGATCGACGCCGAATGCACCGAGCAGATCGATCGGTTCGGACTGATCTTTCATGCTGCGGAACTGCAGCGTCAAACCACCCCCTCCGGAGATCTGGCACGCACCGACCTGGGGGCCATGCTTCTGGAGCTCGCCCCGGGATGGGAAGCGAAGCTGCAGCGCCGTGGTGTTGAACTGCATCTCGATCTCACCCCCAACCTTCCAGCCGTGCTCAGTGACGCCGGGCGACTGGAACCCATGCTGGGAGGCCTGATTGATCGCAGCAGCCGCGGCTTGCCGGCAGGCGCGCAGTTGAACCTGCAGCTGCGTCCGGCCGGTTCACGCCTGAAACTCCACCTGCGCAGCCAGGTGCAGGCCGACCACACCACCCAGCACCAGAGAGAGCGCACAGCGGAGCTGGGGCCGGTGCTGAGCTGGAACCCCGCTACGGGCAGCCTCCAGCTGAGCCAGGGAGCAACCCGACGCCTGTTGGCAAGCCTTGGCGGCCGCTTGATTCAGCAGCGCGACCGGGGCCTCACGGTGTTCTTCCCTGTGGCCGCTGAATGTTGACGGGTGTGAAGCTTGCTGACGGGAAGCGGGATCAGGGCCGAATCACGGTGCTACTTTCCAGCCGTAACGGCATGCCGATTTTTCGAGGACAGCCATGACAGCAACGGCGTTGAACGGTCAGCTCCCCCAGTTCATCGGAAGCACCGGTGGACTTCTGAACGCCGCGGAGACGGAAGAGAAGTACGCCATCACCTGGACCAGCGGTTCTGCTCAGGCATTCGAACTGCCCACCGGTGGTGCAGCGATGATGAATCAGGGCGAAAACATCATGTATTTCGCCCGCAAGGAACAGTGCCTCGCCCTGGGCACCCAGCTCCGCACCAAGTTCAAGCCCCGGATCGAGGACTACAAGATCTACCGGATCTTCCCCGGTGGCGACACCGAATTCCTCCATCCCAGTGATGGTGTTTTCCCCGAGAAAGTGAACGAAGGTCGTCAGATGGTGGGCCACAACGCCCGACGCATCGGTCAGAACACCAACCCCGCCAACATCAAGTTCAGCGGCAGGAACACCTTCGACGCCTGATTCCGTCGACAATCGTCGGTCAGGGCTGCGACAATCCCCCAATGCTCAGCCCCGACCGCGCCGCCTTCCTTGAGGCTGCTTCCTCTGGTGCCACGTTCATTCCCGTGGCACACAGCTGGCCAGCAGATCTGGAGACCCCACTCACCACATGGCTCAAGGTGGGAGAGGGCCGACCTCCCGGGGTGTTGCTCGAATCCGTCGAGGGTGGAGAAACCCTCGGCAGATACAGCGTTATCGCCTGTGACCCTTTATGGACACTGACGGCCCGCGACGACCGCATTGAACGCTGCTGGAGAGATGGCCGGAACGACCGGCTGACTGGGAATCCCTTCGATGTTCTGCGTTCGTCCCTGACCCCCTACAGGCCTGGGAGCCTGCCCGGACTGCCACCGATCGGCCAGCTGTTCGGAATCTGGAGCTACGAACTCATCCGTTGGATCGAACCGTCAGTTCCCACCCATGACGCTCCAGCGGGAGCACCGCCGGACGGTGTGTGGATGCTCATGGACAGCATCCTGATCTTTGATCAGGCGAAGCGGCTGATCACAGCCGTGGCCTACGCCGATCTCACTGAGGACAGCGGGCAGACTCCGGAGCAGGCCTGGGACGATGCCATGGCCAGGATTGCCCGACTGGAGGAGCGCATGGCAGCCCCCCTGCCTGGGATCCGACCACTGCGCTGGAGCCCCACGGGGCCATCCACCCCACGCACCACCAGCAACCGGAGTCGCGATGACTTCGAGGCTGCTGTGGAACGTGGACGTGAGCACATCGCGGCCGGCGATGTCTTCCAGCTGGTGTTGAGTCAGCGACTGGAAACCGAGGTTCCCCAGAAACCGTTGGAGCTGTATCGCAGTCTCCGCATGGTGAATCCATCGCCGTACATGGCGTTCTTCGACTTTGGGAACTGGCAGCTGATCGGCTCAAGCCCCGAAGTGATGGTGAAGGCCGATCCGGTGCCGGGAGGGATCAAGGCAAGCCTGCGACCGATTGCCGGCACCCGTCCCCGCGGCCACTCGGAACTGGAGGATCGGAACCTCGAAGCAGATCTGCTTGCAGACCCCAAGGAGCGTGCCGAGCACGTGATGCTTGTGGACCTGGGTCGCAACGATCTCGGCAGGGTCTGTCAGCCGGGATCTGTCGAGGTCAAGGACCTGATGGTGATTGAGCGGTATTCCCATGTGATGCACATCGTGAGCCAGGTGGAGGGTCGCCTGGCTGCCGACCATGACGTCTGGGATCTGCTCATGGCCTCATTCCCTGCGGGGACGGTCAGCGGCGCGCCAAAAATCCGCGCCATGCAGTTGATCCATGAGCTGGAGCCCGATGCCCGCGGTCCGTATTCAGGGGTGTATGGATCCGTGGATCTCGGTGGGGCCCTGAACACCGCCATCACCATTCGCACCATGGTCGTGCAACCGAGTCCCGGGGGTGGATGCCGGATCCAGGTTCAGGCCGGTACGGGTGTCGTTGCCGACTCGAAGCCCGACGCCGAATACCAGGAAACGTTGAACAAGGCCAAGGGGATGCTCACAGCGCTGGCCTGCCTCGAGGATCCCTCCGCATGACCAGCCCCCTTCTCCTCAAGGGATTTGAAATCGAGCTGTTCACAGGCCGCACCAGTGGCGACCACGTCGGGATCTCCACGGACGCGGCCAGGGACCTCGATGGTTTCGTCACCGAGCCTGACCATCGCAACCTGGAGTACATCACCGCTCCCGAAGCCGACTACACCCTTCTCAAAGAAGCGTTGCTGCAGCCACGCCGCGAGCTGCGTGCCTGGCTTCAGACCCGTGAGCTGACACTGCTACCCGGCAGCACCTTGAGTCTGGGCGATCCCACACGGTTCGAACGCTCGGATGCACTCAACCCATATCACTCCCTGATTGAAGCCACCTACGGCACACGGGTGGTGAC
>WTHL01000165.1 GCA_011523155.1 Synechococcus sp. PL34863bin_39
GTGAGGAGGATCGCCGCTTCGATCTCGATGCCATCGCCACGGCCATCAGCGACAAACTGATCCGCCGCCATCCCCACGTCTTCGGCGAGGCCACGGCGGAGAGCAGTGAGGCCGTGCGCTTGAGCTGGGAAGCGATCAAGAGCGCGGAACGGGTGGAGCGGACGAAAGGGCAGCCATCGTCAAGCCCACTGAGCGATCAACTGGCCGGCAAGGTCCGTGGTCAGCCTGCTCTGGCCGGGGCCATGACGATCTCGCGCAAAGCCGCAAAAGCTGGCTTCGAATGGAATGACCTAACCGGAGTATGGGACAAGGTTCACGAAGAACTTGACGAGCTCAAAGAAGCGGTGGCTTCCGGTGACAGCGACCATGCGCAAGAGGAACTGGGTGATGTGTTGTTCACCCTGGTGAATGTGGCCCGCTGGTGCGGACTGGACCCGGAAGCCGGTCTGGCAGGCACCAATCACCGATTCCTTGATCGCTTCTCACGGGTGGAGATGGCCCTTGACGGCGACCTTCAGGGACGCAGCATCGAAGAACTTGAAGGGCTGTGGCAGAGGGCGAAAGCAGCGATCCGCGCAGAAAAAAGCGGTCAGGATGCACCCCCAGCCAATGCAGGATCGCGTTGATCGACAGACAACTTCAGAGATGAGCTGCGATGGTGCCTTCGGTTGTCCCCCAGAGATGTCTCTTGGTTGCATCCGCTTCAAGGATGCAAGCTTGCGCTTCTAAACGGGTCGTGCAGACCTTGGCTCTCTCTTCGAGCTGCATCAAGGCCACAAGACTCGAAACAACGTTGCCGGATTTCCGCTGAAACATGCAGACCTCCATAACAATTAAGAACACGTTAACCACGGGTTAACCATTCCAGTCAAGAGCCGCTGGTTTCTTAATCCTCGGGCGATGGCTTGCCCTGGCGGCGGCGCTTGACCGCACTGCGACGGGCCTTCGCATCCAGGCGCCGTTGCACCGCCCTGCGCCCAGGGCGGGTGGGCCTGCGCGGCGGCGGCGGCGGCTTGAGCCCCTCCCGCAGGAGCTCACCCAAACGCAAAGTCGCCAACCGCCGGTTTTGCCACTGCGAGCGTTCATCAGCCACCACGACCCGCAGACAACCTCCTTCCAGCCGAGATGCCAGGCGTTGAAGCAAACGGGATCGCCGGAACGGACCGAGAACAGCCGATTGCTCCACATCAAACCGCAGCTCCACCCTGGAGTCGGTGGTGTTCACCCCCTGCCCTCCTGGACCGGATGCACGGGAGAAACGCCACTGCAATTCGGCAGCTGGAATTACCAGACGATCATTGATACGCAGATCCTCAACCACAGAATCCAGCCTCCAGGGTCAGTCTGACGCCCAGGCTCAGCCATGACCGACGCGCTGTGGTCTTAGCTGGAAGCAGGACCCCTGGGCGCCACATCATGAGCGAAGCCCCCTCGACTGCAAGCGACTGGATCGACGAACACCACAACGGGGTGCGCTACGGACTCCAGGGCCGGGTGATCGTGGACGAGCAGAGCGCGATCCAGCGCATCACGGTGATCCAGAGCAATCGCTATGGCAACGGACTGTTGCTCGACGGTTGCTGGATGACAGCCGAGCATCAGGAACGCCATTACCACGAGCCTCTGGTCCACCCCGCGCTCTGCGCGGCCAGCGCAATCGATCGGATCCTGGTGATTGGTGGAGGCGATGGCGGAACGGCCCGTGAATGCCTGCGCCATCAGGAGGTGAAGCATCTCGACCTCGTCGAAATTGATGGTCGCGTCGTGGACCTCAGCCAGAACTACTTGGCGTCCATCGGCGGGGAGTGCTGGAGTGATCCGCGCTTTCACCTCACCGTGGGAGATGGGATCGCCTGGGTGGGTGACGCTTCAGATGCCAGCTACGACGTGGTGCTGGTGGATGGTTCCGATCCTGCGGGGCCCGCAGAGGGACTGTTTAACCGCAGCTTTTTCCAGCACTGCCGCCGCATCCTCAAACCCGGTGGAGTCTTCGCCACCCAAAGCGAATCACCGGAAGCCTTCCGCAAGGTCCACGTTGAGACCGTGCGCATGCTCCGCGAGGTCTTCGGTCACGCGGACCCTCTCTATGGCTGGGTGCCCATGTATCCCAGCGGCTGGTGGAGCTGGACCTTCGCGGCCAGCGACGGTCCCCGCTACCGCAGACCCGATCCCATCCGCGCCGCAGCGATCAGCGATGGCTGTGACATCTGGAGTCCGCGCTGGCAGGCAGGAGCCTTTGAAGCCATCCCCGCCGGCATCGAAAGGGAGCTCTCCGCATGACGACCAACGGCTTGGAGGCCTTCAAGGCTGAGGAGATGTTTGACCGAGAGGGAGCGATCTTCATGGGCGCTCGCCGCGATTCATCGGGCTGTCAGGTCGGACTGTTCGGTGTGCCCTATGACGGCACCACATCGTTCCGCCCTGGAACCCGGTTCGGCCCTGCAGGGATCCGCGAGGTCAGCCCTGGCCTGGAAACGTACTGCCCGCAGCTCGATCGGGATCTCGACAGCATCGCCTACGCCGATCTCGGCGCACTCAACATCACTTACGGAGCACCAGAACCTGTCGTGAAGGCCGTTGAACAGGCAACGGCAAGGATCCTTTCCCTGGGCCTCAAGCCGCTGATGCTCGGTGGAGAACACTCCATCAGTTCCGGTGCCGTCGCTGCTGTGGCCAGGGAGCATCCTGACCTGGTATTGGTGCAACTCGATGCCCATGCGGACCTGAGGCAGACCTGGCTGGGAGCAAACCACAGCCATGCCTGCGCCATGCGCCGCTGCCTGGAAGTACTGCCCAGTGGAGACCTGCTGCAGATCGCCATCCGCAGCGGAACGGCTGAAGAATTCTCAGAACTGCATCGCAGCAGCCGCTTGGTTCCTCTGCATCAGCTGCATCAGAGGCTCAACGAGATTCGTGGCCGGCCGATCTACCTCACCGTGGATCTCGACTGGTTCGACCCTGCGGTGATGCCAGGCACAGGAACACCTGAACCCGGGGGCTTCACCTGGCCTGATTTCGCTGAGCTGGTCGCAGAGCTTCAACACCAGAACCTGGTGGGTGCGGACGTTGTTGAACTCGCGCCACACCTCGATCCCAGCGGCATCAGCAGTGTGCTGGCTGCCAAGGTCACCCGAAGTCTGCTGCTCTTGATGGCTCAATAAAAGTGAGCTGCATCCAGGCGCTGCTCCCTGAGCCTGGCGTGCTGCCGGCCCAACAGGGTGAGCACCAGGGTTGGGTGTTGATGGATCAGCTCCGTGAAGCTGTTGCGATCCAGCGAGAAGGCATGAACCGGCGTGATGGCCGTTGCTGTTCGGCTGTGTCGCTTCCTCTCACCGAGGAGATCCTCAAAGAAAAACACCTCACCATCGCCGTAGCGCAAACGATCCCGACCACCACTTGTGAGTTCAACAAGACCCCGTTCAATCGCAAAGATCGACGTGGCGAAGGAGTCTCGGCGGAAGAGCAAACTCCCAGTCGGCAGGATCAATTCATCGTGATTGCGATGCTCAGCAATCAGCTGCACAGCAGTCGGCATTGACGTCGTCGCTGGCAACTGAGACCACACAGAATCACCATTCATTGTGTGGTGACGAGTCCGAGGAGAATGTCTCTGACAAGACAATTATTCTTTTCTTAAAGCAAACCCGAAGAATTGAGCGAGAAGGCCTCCTCCTCAACGGAAGTGCCAAGGTCAAGCTGGCGATCACCCCTGGGAAGATGCGTGCCTCCTGGCTTCACCTCAGGTAACGACGGCTGTTGCGCGGTCCAGTGATGGCACCAAACCAGGCGCGCCAGTTCAGCGTGCACAGGCAGATGGCGCAGGCGACACCAACCCCCTTGATTTGTCGCCTGCGGAGCGCAGTGCGCACAAGACTGGCAGGACGGTGACGGCAGGATCACACCAACCAGAAGGAGAGCCAAAGATACGGACGCTTGTCAAAGCGGTCCAGCGGAAGGGGACAATCTGCGGCTTTGCTTCCACTTCCGACGCAATTCCAAAGGCCTCCATAGGATTCGACCCAACCTTCCCCCAGAGGCTCAGCCGGCATGGATCTGCACCGCACACCACTCCATGACCTCTGCGTGACCGCTGGCGGCCGCATGGTGCCCTTCGCCGGCTGGGAGATGCCCGTGCAATTTTCAGGGCTGATCGCCGAGCACACAGCAGTGCGGCAAAGGGTGGGACTCTTCGATATCTCCCACATGGGCGTGCTGCGCATCCAAGGCAGCAACCCCAAGGACGCTCTGCAGACCCTCGTACCGACAGACCTGCACCGCATCGGCCCGGGGCAGGCCTGCTACTCCGTCCTGCTTAATGAATCCGGAGGGATCCGCGACGACCTGATCGTTTACGACCTAGGGGAAACGAACGGCAACCAGGAAGAAGACAGTTTGATCGTGGTGATCAATGCCGCCTGTGCTGCAGCCGATACCGCCTGGATCAGCGAACAGCTCACGCCTCGGGGCCTGCAGGTCACTGATGAGAAAGGCGATGGCGTTTTGCTGGCCCTGCAAGGACCTGAAGCCTTGGCACGGATGGAGCAGCTGAGCGGCGTCGACCTGCACAAGCTGCCCCGCTTCGCCCATCCCATGCTGAACCTCACGGGGTTGTCCCGTCCTGTGTTCTGTGCCCGAACCGGATACACCGGGGAGGACGGCTTGGAACTGCTGCTCGCGCGTGAGGACGGGCGCAACCTCTGGAACCGACTGGTGGCTGAGGGGGTAACCCCTTGTGGCCTCGGCGCACGGGACACCCTTCGCCTGGAGGCCGCCATGC
>WTHL01000208.1 GCA_011523155.1 Synechococcus sp. PL34863bin_39
GAGGAACACGGTTTCGGCTCCAGGTCACTGAGTCAGCGACGACACCCGTCGAGCGCTTCCGGTTCTCACTGGGGCTTGAGGCGGAAGCGGAGACCAAGTCAGCGGCGCAGACGTTGCTTCAGGAACGTCTGGCTCGAACCCGCAGCGCTGTTGCGCCTCTGTCCCTGGGGAAGATCACGGTTGACGCACCGCGCCTGTATTCCGTGCGTGGCGATCGCCATGGTCGGCCCCCGCTGGAGCGGGCGGTCACCAGCATCAGTGGAGTGGTGGACCGATCGGACTACGACGCTCTGATTCAGCTGGCTGGTCGCTCAGATGGGGTTCGTCTGCGGGGCGTGACCTCCCTCGCATCCGAGGGGGCCGCGACGTCGCTCGCGTCTCGTCTGTTGGATCAAGCGCTGCAACAGGGGCGACGACGTGCCGAGACAGCCTCCCGATTTCTGGGGCTGAAGCACGTGGCGCTCCTCAGCATTGAGGAACGTTCCGAGGGATTCACACCGGTTCCACAGAGTCTTCGGGCATCAGGCCAACCCTTCCGCCCCGATGAAGCTCCGCAACCGAAGCAGACATTGCGTGTGGATCTTATGTATTGCCTCAGCTGAGCTCAGCTCTGAAGCAGCAGCTGTTTCAACTGCGGCTCAAGCAACGCGAAGGCTCGTCCGCGATGGCCAACCGTGCGTTTCTGTTCGTCATTCATTTCCGCAAAGGTGAGATCCGTGCCGTCCACTTCGAAGATCGGGTCGTAGCCGAAGCCCTGCTGGCCCCGCGGCGCCCGTGTGATGACCCCATGGCAGCGACCCTCCACTTCGACGAGAACCGTCCCATCAGGAGCTGCGATGCAGAGAGCGGCAGAGAAGTGAGCTGTTCGTGTCCCCTCCTCCCCCAATTCGTCCAGCAGACGGGAGATCCGTGCCTGATCGTTGTCGGCGTAGCGGGAGGAGTAGATGCCAGGAGCTCCGTCGAGCGCCTTCACGCTCAGACCTGAGTCATCAGCGAGAGCCCATTGCTGGGTTTGCTTGGCCACGGTGATGGCTTTCAGGCGGGCGTTTTCGGCAAACGTTGTTCCTGTTTCATCCACCTCCAGGCCGTCTGGCTGAGACTCCACGGTGATCGGGAGATTGGCGAGCAGGCGCCCGAACTCCCGGATCTTGCCTGCGTTGCCACTGGCGATGACCAGCGTTCGTGAAGTCATGAATGACACCGTGACGTAGAGACGATGGTCGGGTTTCGTCAGACCGAGGTTGCCATGGCCTCGGCCCAGGTGAGCACGTCCGCGACGCGTTCAGGGCTCGGGGCTTCGCAGTACAACCTGAGCAGAGGCTCGGTGCCGGAGAAGCGAAGCATCAGCCAGTGGCTTGGGCCCATGCGCAGTTTCACACCATCCAGTGTTGTGACCTCCTGCACGGCGATCCCCGCAACATGACGTGGCGGTTCCTGCGCCAGGCTGGCTTCCAGCCGTCTGCGGGTGTTCATGTCGGGGAGTCGCAGGTCGCGCCTGTCGTAGTGACTGGTTCCGCCGCAGCGTTGCTGAAGCGCTGCAATCCGTTGCCCAAGTCCAGTCTTTCCCTCCACGAGAGCTTCCAGAACAAGCAATGCGGCAAACAGTGCATCGCGTTCAGGAAGGTGCATGCCGAAGCCGACCCCCCCGGACTCTTCGCCACCGATCAAGACATCCCCCGCCAGCATCGTTGCGGCGATGTACTTGAACCCAACAGGCAGTTCAATCACTTCGCGCCCCAGATCTTCGGCAACCAGCCGCATCAGATCGGAGCCACTCACCGTCTTCACCACGCTCCCGGGACCTTGCTTCGCTCCGGCGAGATGATCAATCAGCAGAGGCATCAGCTGCTGGGTGCTGCAGAACCGGCCGTTTTCATCCACGGCCGCAATCCGGTCGCCGTCGCCATCGAAGACCAGGCCGACCGCGGGTGCGTTGTCTGTGCTTGCGGCCTTCACTGCCGTGATCAGCTCCTGGAGGTAAGGAGCGAGAGGTTCGGGTGGATGCCCGCCAAACAGGGGATCACGCTCGCCCCGGATCTCCCGGACTGGTCCCTCGGTGCCTCCCAGGAGATCCACCATGCATCCCGCTGCGGATCCATGCATCGGGTCGACGATCACCTGCAGACCCATGGCCTTGATGCCGTCCTGCAGCCTGTCCAGATCGAGCTTTCCCCGAAGACCTGCGAGATGGTCGCCACGGGCGTCGAACCGGGGCGTGTCGCCCGGGATCGGAGGGGTCGTGCCCCCTGCCTTGAGCCGCTGCTCAACCGCTGCGGTGAAATCCCCCTCCACCGAGCCTCCGAAGGGGCCCTTGATCTTGAGGCCAAGCCACTCGGGCGGATTGTGACTGGCGGTGATCACCAGGGCTCCGAGGGCTTGACGCTGAACCACAGACCAGCTGCAGGCCGGGGTGGGCACGGGCGTACTGGCCAGCAGCGGCTCAAGACCGCAGCCCCGCACTGCGGCTCCGATCGCTTCGGCCAGCTCGGGCGCCAGAAAGCGACGGTCGTAGCCGATCACGATCGTGCTGCTCGTGTTGTCCTTGGGGGCCCGAAGGGCCAGTTCCTGGGCGGATGCCGTGGCTACGGCGAGCAGCCGTTCAACGGTGATGTCCACGCCGAGGATGCCTCGCCAGCCATCGGTGCCGAACCGGATCGGGCTGGCTGTCAGAGGCAGGGGAGCGGAAGCCATGGACAGCTGTCAAGACACCAGTGATCTCAACAGCCTTAGCAGTCGGCCGCCTTAACGTCGGTCGATGGGTGACACCCTTCCCGCCGACAAACCACTCACGGATCGACTCCTCAGGAGCTGGATTCGCTGCCGGCGCAGAGCCTGGCTTGATCGCCACGGCCCGGTCCTGGAGCGTCGCTACACCGCCCACCGCACACTTCAGCTGGACGATCAACAGCGGTGCTTCGTCGCGCTTCTTCCTCAGAAGCCCGCCGCTGGACAGGCCGGTCTTGCTGCCGGAGCTGCTGGGGTGGTCGGGGTCAGGCTCTACGGCACGGGCCCAGATGGTCTGTCAATCCAGGCCCACCCCGCCCTGCTGCAACGTGTTAAGGGTCGGAGTCGCTGGGGGGAGTTTGCCTACCGCCCGGTGATGGCGCGCCAGGGTCGACGGCTGACTCGAGAACATCGCCTGCCCCTGGCGCTGGCAGGGCGGTTGCTGAATGAACACCAGCAGGGCGCCGTGCCGGCGGCCCTGGCGGTGGGACTCGAGGGTGGCCATCGCCTCGCCAAGGAGCGTCTGCCGCTCAATGCAGCCCTCGATCGTCAGCTCGATGAGGCCCTGGGCAAGCTGGCGTCAGACCTCCGGCGCCCCCAACCGCCTGCTCTCGCTGCCGATCGTCGCAAGTGCACACTCTGCAGTTGGCGTGGGTTATGCAATGCCCAGGCCGTGGCAGACGGTCATCTCAGCGAGGTCAGCGGCATCGGGGCGAAGCGCCGGGACATGTTGCAGGATCTCGGAATCGACAGCCTGCAGGACCTCGCTTCAGCGGATCCTGATGCGCTTGCGAGCCAGCTGGGGCGCTTTGGCGAGCAGCATGCTGCCGTTGCCAGTCCACTGGTGGCCCAGGCCCTCGCTCAGTTCGAGGGGCGTTGCAACGTGCTCGATGGGTCTCCTGCGCTCCCTGAACTCGACAGAGCTCCAGGTGTTCTCCTCTATGACATCGAGTCGGATCCCGATGCCCGTGATGATTTTCTGCATGGATTCGTTGTGCTGCCACGCTCTGCCGACGGGGCCTGGGATCTGGCTCTCGCGCGCTACCACCCCGTGTTGACGTTGCAGGACCAGGGTGAGCACCGATGCTGGCGGCGCCTGAGCACGCTGCTGGCCCGTTACAGCGACTGGCCAGTGCTGCATTACGGCGAAACCGAATCACTCGCGCTCAGGCGCATGGCCCAGCGCCAGAACGCCTCCGCTGCACAGCGTGATGCCCTCCAACACCGTCTCGTGGATGTTCACGCCCGCGTTCGCCGCCATTGGCGCCTCCCCCTCAACAGCTACGGACTGAAGAGCGTTGCGGCCTGGCGCGGCTTTCAGTGGCGTCAACGCCATGTGGATGGAGCCCGGGCGTTGCTCTGGTGGCGGCAATGGAGAGGGATGGGGCCTGGCGGTCGCGGTCACCCCCAGACCCTTCGGTGGATCTTCACCTACAACGAAGACGACTGCCTGGCGACCTGGTCTGTGGCCGCCTGGCTGCTCTCGGCGTCTCAGGAGTCGGGCCAATCCTCGAATGAGGCTGGTGAACTGATCAGCAGCTGATCCGAGAGATCTTCAACGTCCAGGTTGTGACGCCCAAGGCATGCTCGCCGTACGAGCGCCAGGCCATGCCAGCCCGACTCCGTTCGTGCCACTGACGTGATCACACCAGCTCTGCTGCCTTCGGCCATCAGCACCATGCCTGGCCTGACCGGGGCTGCGTTCGCGTTGCCGTCACGACAGGTCCAGTACCGGAGCTTCTGTTTCACGCCATCGCGCGACACCAGTTTGGCCAGCGTTTCCTGGCCCAGGTAGCAGCCCTTGTCGAGGTTGATCCAATGGCTCAGCCCGAGTTCCAGAGGATTGGTGTCACCATTCAGTTCATGGGGACTGCATGGCAGACCCTGTGTGATACGCCAATGCGCCAGCTCCTCGCTTGTCGCCTGCCGTGCCGCTGTCCAGGACGGCGTCGGTGATGAGGTTTCGGGCCAGATCACGTCCTCATTCCAGCGCGGACTCGCTGCGGAGG
>WTHL01000170.1 GCA_011523155.1 Synechococcus sp. PL34863bin_39
GTCACACAGGCCTCAAGACCGAGCTCACGCACTCCCCGAACCATGGAGAGCATCGCCTCAAACGGGGCACCGTCACGGATTTCCCGCCACGCCCATCCCATGCAGAAACGATCAGCACCGGCGGCCTTGGCGGCACGGGCTCTGGCCAGAACAGGTTCAACCTCCAGTTCCGGCTGTCCTGCTACATCACTGCTGTGATGCATCGACTGGGGGCAGTAGGCACAGTCTTCTTCGCATCCTCCGGTCTTGACGCTGAGCAGGGATGCCAGCTGAACGCGGTACCCAGGATTGGCTGCACGATGCACACCCTGCGCTCGCCAGAGGAGATCCATCAAGGGCGAGTCGAGAATCTCCTGGATCTCCTCACGACTCCAGTCATGGCGCAAGGCAACTGAATCGGTCATCAACGCCGGTCTGCTGCTGTTCAGGATCCCAGAACGTCGGCCCGCATCGCCTCAAGGCCTCCGAAGCGGCGGCGGCGCTGCTGGTAATCCAACAGGGCAGACAGGAGTGCCTGCTCGTCGAAATCAGGCCAAAACACATCGGTGACATGAATTTCGGCATAGGCGAGCTGCCAAAGCAGAAAATTGCTGATGCGTCGTTCGCCACTGGTTCGGATCAGGAGATCAGGATCCCGCTCACCAGCGGTGAACAATTCCGACTCCAGAGCGTTTTCATCGATGCTGGCGGGGTCGAGCTCTCCATTCGCAACACGGGTCGCCAGAGCCTGGGCGGCAAGGACAAGCTCTCGACGACCTCCGTAATTGGTGCAGACGTTGAAGTGAATGCCGCGGTTGGTGGCTGTCCGTTCTGTGGCCTCTGTGATCAACGACTGGAGCCTCGCGGGAAGCGCCTGGAGATCCCCCAGAAAGCGGATCCTCACCTGTTCCGCTTCGAGAGCCTGGAGTTCCTTCTGCAGCACCCTCTCGAACAGAGTCATCAGAAAGTTGACTTCTTCGCCCGGCCGGGCCCAGTTCTCGGTCGAGAACGCGTACACGGTCAAGGCCTGCACGCCCCAGTCGCTGCAGAGGCGCAGTGTCCCCTTGAGTGCCTCAACGCCAGCGCGATGACCCATCACCCGCGGTAACCCACGGGCCTGCGCCCAACGACCGTTGCCATCCATGATCACGGCGACATGGGCCGGAATCCTGAGAGGGTCAAGGGATGCCGGAGGGGTTCTGTCCGTTACACCGTTGGAAGTGGCAGCCAAGCGACGGCTCACGAAGCAGTGTCCTGATTGGCAACAGCCACGCTACGTCCAGAAGAGGGCACCGATGTTGCAGCAACAACAGTTGGTGAGGGAGTGACACCCATCAGGTCGGTCAGCAGATCCTGCAACCGGCTGCTGGTGATGGGGCGTTCGAGACGACCGTGGTTCGCCAGAGACAGCGTTCCGGTTTCCTCGGACACAACCACGCAGATGCACCGATCGAAGCGCTCCGTGATTCCGAGGGCCGCAAGGTGCCGTGTGCCATAGCGGCTGTGGCCCTGGCGCGAGAGGGGGAGGATCACACCTGCAGCAACGATGCGGTTGCCTTTGACGACCACGGCCCCGTCATGGAGAGGGGTGTCGGAGGCAAAGAGATTGAGGATCAGCTCACTGCTGAGCTGGGCATCAATGGTGACCCCTGAATTGAGGAAATCCTCTGGGCGCAGATCACTTCCAAGGTCAACGACAATCAGTGCACCACGACGACCCTGAGACAGACGACCGGCCGCTTCGGTGAGCTGAACAACGGTTCCGGCTTTCACGCGCAGTTTGCTGGCTGGGTTGGCGAGAAGTACATCCAGTCGGAACGTGCCAAGCAGCTCCATCAAGCGCCTGAGTTCGCCTTGCCAGAGAATGGCGAGCGAAAGTGAACAGGCGAGTACGAGGGCCTCGATCAGTGCCGCCGTCAGTGGCAGGAGTTGAAAACGCCTGAAAAACCAGGCGAGAGCAACGAGAAACAAGTAACCGCGCAAGAGCCAGAGCGAGCGCTGTTCACTGATCCTGGAGAACAGAAGAAAACCGAGGGTGAGCGCGAAGCCGACATCAAGCAGGCGCGCGTCCAACCACCCCGGCCAACTCACTGAGCACAAGCAATCTCGATATCAGCTTACCGGCACTCCCTGGGCCAGGCGAGTGGGAAGCGTGTCGTAGCGCAACAGATCCTCGGATGACTCCCGACGCTGAACAACCTCTGACACCCCGTCGTGGACCAGGACAGCCGATGGACGGGGGATACGGTTGTAATTCGAGCTCATGGACGCGTTGTACGCCCCTGTGGCCAGCACGACCAGAACGTCTCCGCTGACGGTTGGAGGGAGCGCAAGATCCTTGAGCAAGACATCGCCTGATTCACAGTGCTTGCCCGCCAGCGTGATCGACTCAGTCGCCTCAGCTTGGGGGCGATCGGCGAGGTATGCGGTGTACAGCGACTGGTAGGTGATGGGCCGGGGATTGTCACTCATGCCGCCATCCACCGAGAGGTAGGTCCGCAGACCGGGAACCACCTTTCTTGACCCCAGGGTGTAAAGAGTGACGCCAGAACTGGCCACAAGGGAACGACCCGGCTCGCATAACAGGCGAGGAAGGGAAAGATCACGGTCACGGCACGCCGCGACCAAGGCCTCAGCCACCACCTTCACCCAGGCATCGATGGACGGAGGGTCGTCGGACTCCACATAGCGGATCCCCAGACCCCCGCCAACGTTGAGGTCACTGACCGGATGGCCCAGCCGTCTGGCCAGCTGGAGAGCATCCGCCATCACACCCGCAAGATCACGGTGCGGTGTGAGTTCAAAAATCTGGGAGCCGATGTGGGCATGAAGTCCTTCCACAGAGGCCCAGGGACAGTCGACGAGTTCGCGAAGGACGGGTTCCAGCTGGTCGGGGTCAAATCCGAATTTGCTGTCGAGATGACCTGTGCGGATGTATTCGTGCGTATGACATTCGATTCCCGGCGTGAACCGGAGCATCAACCGTGCCGGACGTTCGCCTTCCGGCACAAGCAAGGCAAGGCGATCCAGATCGTGCTGGTTGTCGGCAACGATCGTGACGTTGTTTTGGTAGGCAAGCAGCAGTTCTTGGTCGGACTTGTTGTTGCCATGAAGAACGATGCGCTCAGCCGGCATTCCACCTTTCAAGGCTGTGAGCAGCTCCCCAGCCGAGACCGCATCGAGCCCGAGCCCCTCTGAGGCAGCAATCGCTGACATGGCGAGCGAACTGTTCGCCTTGGAGGCGTAAACCGCCAGCGAAGGGCCCGGGTAATGGGTCTCAAGGGCTGTGCGGTAGCCGCGGCAAGCCGCCCTGATACCGGCCTCATCCAGCACGTACAACGGTGTGCCGTAACGCTCGGCCAGCGCACTGAGGCGGCAACCCCCGATCAACATGCGACCTTGCTCATCGAGTTGAGTCGTCAGCGGAGCGAGATTGCGGTTCGGACTCAGCGAATCGCGACCAGACTCGAAAGCTTGGGGCATGGCGCTGAGGCGAGTCGAATGAAGCGTCAATGTAGGAAGTGACGGTCTGCCGCAGTCTTTTGATGCCTGGGAGCCCAGCCACCAACAACGTTGACGACGAGGTTGTGACACTGGGCCCGGCAGACCTTCAGGCGTGCTGCGAGCTCGATCGTGATGCCTTGAACAGGCTATGGACAGACGATCAGTGGCGCCGGGAGCTGAACAACCCATCGGCCCGGTGCCTGGGAATCCGACAACAAGGCCGCCTTGCAGCCATCGCCTGCGGCTGGGAGATCGTCGACGAGCTGCAGATCAACGTGGTCGCGGTCTGTTCGCGGTGTCGCCAGCAAGGCCTCGGCACCACGGTACTCACCGAACTGCTCCGTCAATCGGCAGCGCACGGTGTGACGTCGGCAACGCTGGAGGTGTCAAGCAGGAACTTGGAAGCTCGGGCTCTCTACGAGAAGCTCGGTTTCACAATCCATGGAACCCGTCGCCACTACTACAGCGATGGCAGCGATGCCCTGATTAAGTGGCTGGAATTAAAATAGAGATACCGGCAAGGTCGGGAATCTTTTGGTGCGGATTACCGGCCAATGAAACAGAAATCTCCGCATATTCATATTTTTGATTAACACTTTTCACCGCAAAGAGCCCTTTTACCCCAAGGGATGTGGACAACCGAACAAAGCCACCACACTCCGTCTCCACCCCTGATAAATTAACGAGATCTGTCTACAACCTTGACGATGTTCGAGCGGTTTACCGAGAAGGCCATCAAGGTGATCATGCTGGCCCAAGAGGAGGCACGTCGCCTCGGCCACAACTTTGTCGGCACTGAGCAGATCCTGCTCGGTCTGATCGGAGAGGGAACAGGAGTTGCCGCCAAGGTTCTCAAGTCCATGGGTGTCAGCCTCAAGGACGCTCGAGTCGAAGTTGAGAAGATCATCGGCCGTGGATCGGGATTCGTCGCCGTTGAAATCCCCTTCACGCCGAGGGCCAAACGCGTTCTTGAGCTTTCGCTCGAAGAGGCACGCCAACTGGGGCACAACTACATCGGAACTGAACATCTCCTTCTGGGTCTGATCCGGGAGGGCGAGGGTGTTGCCGCACGTGTCCTCGAAAACCTCGGTGTCGACCTTGCCAAAGTGCGCACCCAGGTGATCCGCATGCTCGGCGAGACCGCTGAAGTCGGAGCCGGCGGAGGCAGTGGTGGCGCCAAAGGCTCAACCAAGACACCTACCCTCGATGAATTCGGCAGCAATCTCACCCAGCAGGCAGGCG
>WTHL01000304.1 GCA_011523155.1 Synechococcus sp. PL34863bin_39
CCGAATGGCTGGCCGGTCTGGTGATGGTCGGCGCACTCGCAGCCTTCATGTCAACCCTCGATTCCCAGCTGCTGGCACTGTCCTCGATGGTGACGCGGGACCTGTACTGCCGTTACTGGCGGCCGAAGGCCCCGCTCGACGAACAGGTCCGGGTCGGCAAGGTGGTGGTGTGTGCACTGGCCGCCGGCGGACTGGCGATCGCTCTCCATCCCCCTGAAGCGATCCTGTCACTGGCCACCCACGCCTTTTCCGGGCTGGCCGTGCTGTTTCCCATGGTTGTCGGTGCCGTCTACGGGATGCGTTGGTCCATTGCCGGTGCGATCCTCTCGGTCCTGGCAGGCGAGACCATGCTCCTGGGATTGTCGATGGGATGGATCCCGTCATCGGTTCAGGCCGGATGCCTTCCTCTTGTGCCAGCGATGACGGTGACCTGCGGAATTCTCGCCCTTGATCTGGCAGCGGGAGCGGGCTGCAGGCCCGCTCGCACGCGCTAGGGGGACTGGTCAGCCGTCAGGGGAGCGGCATAAAAATTCCAGCGCTCCCCATCCTCCAACCAGAGGTCCCAGGCCAGGAGTCTTCCGTCATGCAATCGCAGACGCCCTGCGAAGCCTGCCGGTGAAGGCTGGTAGAGGTCACTCAGGGCTGACACCTCCCCTCCCTCACGGGTGAAGAGGTCAATCACACGCTCGCCAAGACGTTCGGACAGGTCGGCCCTGAGCTCAGCGGGCGACATCAGGCGGAATCGCGGACATCAAGGACAAGATCACCGAACGCGTCCCTACTGATGGTGAAGTGAAACCCTTCCACCAGGCCTGTCCAGCAGCCCGCATCCGGATCCGCCTCCTGGCCCTCAAGGCTGGTCACCTTGTGATCGAACAGCAGGGAGAAACAGTGAGCCGCCACCTGGGCGGCCTGATCGGCATCCATTTCATCGAGCTCATGGGCGGCCACCGCGCACCCCTCCAGCAGTTCAGCGTCAATGACGTTGCCTGCACCAACATCGGCCACGAGCGCTTTCAGGGATCCAGGGTCTTTCGGGTCGGTCATCGACAAGGTGACGAAGCAAGCAACGGACTCAGGCAGATACCTTCGCACCTGACCCGGGCAAAGCCTGAGAGAGAACCACGGTCAGAGCCGTGTCGACGCTGAAGGTCCGCACGCCGAGGTTGACGCGATCTGCAATCACCGCCTGTGCCAGATCAATTTCAAACGGAACGAAGCCACCCTCCGGACCGACCATCACGACGGCAGGCATCTTGGGCTGATCAGCGAGCGCGCTTGGGGCCCCCATGTCAGCGATCCAGCAGGGACGCTGGCCGCAGATCGCAGGCAGCTGATCTTCGACAAAGGGCCGGAAGCGCTGATGCAGATGCACCTTCGGACTGACCGTGTCACGGGACCGTTCCATGCCGGCGAGAAGCGCTTCACTGACTCTGGCCGGATCGAGAAGGGGGGTCTGCCAGTAACTCTTCTCGACCCTCGCACTGTTGATCAGATGGAGATTCTCCACGCCGAATTCGGCCACGGTGCGAAGGATCCGACGCAGCATCTTGGGCCGGGGCAAGGCCAAAACAAGGTCGAAGAGGTGGCGTGGAGGTGCGGGCTCCTTCAATTGCACCGAAAGGACGACACCGTCTGCGTCGATATGGCGCAGCGTGCCGACGCCGATCAACCCATCGAGACAACCGACGTTGACCGTGTCACCCACCTCCGCATGCAGCTGACCCAGGATGTGGCGGGCGCGATGGTCGTCAAGACGAATTTCAGCTTCCGACAACCAGTGGTCGGTGTGGCGCAGCAGGATCAGATTCATCGCGTCTGACGTGGACAACAGACCACGATGACCCCAAGTGCTGGTTGGGAGGACTCAGCTCCAGCCGTTGCTGGCCTGGGTCTCGACATAGGCCGCAACATCGAGGATCTGGTTCTCGGTCAGCGTGCCGATGAACGCAGGCATCTCATTGAGGCCGTAGGTGACCTGGGCCACGATGGCGCTTTCGTGGTCGTTGTTGTACTGAGCGAGGTAGGACTGCAGGTCGCTCTGCTTGAGGGTGTGCTCGGCATTCACAACATTGCCACCGCCGGCGTGACAAGCAGCGCAATTGGCCGAGAAAACCTTGGCGCCATTCACAGCATCGCCTGCAAGCGCGGCCATGGGAGCTGTGATCAGAAGGAGAAGTGCAGCAAAGACGGATAACAGAGCCCGCATCGTCAACAACCAAGCAATGCCTGCATTCTCATTGCCAATCGAACCCGCGCGATGCGGTGGCTGCAGTTCGTCATATCCGAACGTTCGGTCAGCCCGTGATGGCGGACCAGGTCAACGCAGCACCCAAGCCGACCCAGAGAGCGGCAAGCCAATTCCGGCCTGACTGACCCAGCCACGCCATGGCCGTTCTGGACAGACGAGCGGCAATCAGAAGAACGGCACCCTGCGCCAAGAACAGACCGACGCCGTAGGCCAGCAGTGGTGTGGGTTCAGCGCCAATCACCATCCCGCCGAGGAGGTAGCCATGCAACGCGATCAACGGCAGCAGGAGGCCTGTTGGCAGACAACCCAGGGCGATGAGACCTTCAAGGGCGAGCGACAGGGACACGCCGGCTTCGGCAACAGCGGTCATCGCTTCCGGCAGTGGGACAAGCTGCATCAGCAGGCTTCCCGACAGACCGGCAGCCAGTAAGGGCAGAACCCAGCGGAGGGGCTGACGCAGTCCGACGAAGACGATGGCGATGAGGAACAGGAGGTGATCCGTTCCGAGAAGCGGGTGCCCCAGGCCACTGATCAACCCCTGGAAAGCACTGAGCTTGTCAGCAGCCACGCCCTCGAAGGGATGGTGAGCCCAGGCCGGCGATCCTGCGATCAGTAGAAGCAGTGCTGCAGGAACCAGACGCATCCGCACCGGCAACCTGGATGAAACAAAAGTGGTCAAAGATCGATCCTCGTCGATGGTCTGGCTCGGCGGGCGTTCTGACTGACGGAGATTGGTGATCTCCGGTTCACAGCTGCGGGACAGCGGTGGATTCGCACCACACTTTCCCCGTTACCTCCAGAGGCTGATCACCCCTGGAACCGACAACCCGTTCTACTGCAGGAAAGACTCCTGTCTTGGCCGATGGGGCTTTGAATGCAGGCTCAGTGGCCTGCATGCCCTCCATGGTTATGCGCACTGCACGGCATCCATTGCTCTCCCATCTGATGGGCACCCTCACAGCCGAAATGCACGGCGGCAGCCTCGGCCTCGGATTGAGTCGGATACAAAGCTCTGACGCCTGACGCCGCCGGCTTGGCACCATCCATGCCATCCATGCTGAGCACCACGCCGGTGTGGTCATCGCCCGGCACATGGTGGGACAGCGCAGGGGTGCCGACGCTGCAGAGAGTCAGCAGCGCCGCCACGACGCTCAGGCGAGTGCTGCGGCAATGAACCATGGGCATCGGGAGTCGCTCCTCGTCGAAATGTGGCGTCCTGGGTTGCATTCTGACGGTCAGGGGGCGAGCAGCTGAATCACCGTGGCAGAACGCAGATCACAGGTGCATTCCGATCAGTTCAGCAGAGAGGGCCGCCGCCTGAGGATTCCATGGGTGGGGGCGAACAGGAAGGCCATGACGAACAGACCGGTCTGGACCAGCACGATGCATCCGGCGGGAGAGCGATCCGTCCAGTAGCTCACCAGCACACCAACCACACTCGACACCACACTGCTGGCAACCGCGATCAGTGTCATGCGATCAAAGCGGTCGGTCAGGAGATAGGCGGTGGCACCGGGTGTCACCAGCATCGCCACCACCAGAATGATCCCCACGGTCTGAAGCCCCGCCACTGCCGCCAGGGACAGGATCGACAACAGGAGGTAGTGGAGAAACCCCGTGTTGATGCCGATTGAACGGGCGTGGGTGGGGTCAAAACAGAACATCAGCAGATCACGCCGGAAGAGCAGAAGCACGCTGAAGACAACAGCGGAGATCAGCAGCGTCTGCTGAATGTCACCGCCGGAAATGCCCAGAACGTTGCCGAACAGAATGTGGGACAGATCGATGTTGCTGCGGGTGCTGGAGATCAGCACCAGACCGAGGGCGAAGAAGCCGGTGAACACCAGGCCGATCACGGTGTCTTCCTTGATGCGGGATTTCTGCTGCACAAACCCGATGGTGGCCACCGAGCCCACGCCGAAGACAAACGCACCCAGGGAGAAGGGCAGGCCAAGGGCATAGGCGAGCACCACACCAGGCAGGACAGCGTGGGAGACGGCATCGCCCATCAAGGCCCAGCCCTTCAGGGTCATATAGCAGGACAACAGCCCACAGACCGACCCGACCAGGGCACTGATCAACAGGGCACGCACCATGAATTCATGGCGCAGAGGCTCCAGCACGACGTCGATCAGCATTCCTCCCTCCAATGGCACGACGAGTCTCTCAGCCGCCGCTCTCGACCGAACTGTTGCCCGTGAGGAGATCGGGACGAACCCCACCGAACGTGAGGGACAGATTTTCAGGCGTGAAGACCTCGGAGGTCTCGCCGTAGGCGAGCACAGTTTTGTTGATCAGAACGACGAGGTCACAGAACTCGCGCAGATGGCTGAGATCGTGGGTGGAGATCAGCATCGTGCGTCCCTCAGCCCTGAACCGGAGGAACAAATCCGCCATCCGCTTTTCAGTGCGCACATCGACGCCGTTGAAGGGTTCATCGAGCAGCAGCACCGG
>WTHL01000178.1 GCA_011523155.1 Synechococcus sp. PL34863bin_39
CACCCAGATTCTGTTCGGCTGATGTCGCACCCCAATCCACCCCGTTAGTCCCATGCCCTCCGGCGAACCACAACCGTCCCTCCCCGTCAGCATCGCGCCGAGCCCGAGGCTGCCACTGCTCATTTTCGTGCTGGGACCAGCACTGCTCCCACTTCCCCTGCACCCCTGGCCAACCCTGATCAACAGCCTGATCGCCCTGGCCTTGCTCGTGCAGAGCTACAGCCTGAGGCTTGAGTTCGAACAGAACGCCCTGATCGTCTGGCGGGGAAGTCAGGAGCTGAGACGCTTCCCCTATGACGACTGGATGAGCTGGCGTCTGTTTTGGGATGGCTTTCCAGCGGTGCTCTACTTCCGTGAGCGCAAAAGTCCCCATCTCATCCCTGTGCTGTTCAACGCCAAGGAACTGCGCGAGCAACTGAAAGCCCGGGTTGGCAATCTGGAACACAACGCCACCGGCACCGATCCGTCCTGACCCGACCTATGGCAGACGAACTTCTGAGCAACGGCAATCTCGGCCCCACATCCCATCCACCGGCCGTGGATCAGGCCGAGGGCAAGGAAGACCAGCCTGAGAAAGCAGTGGACCTCTCCTCGGGCGACAGCCAGGCCGGCTCCTCCGGGGCCGACGACGCCCCAACCACGGAAGGCTCCCCCGATCACTGGACCAGACTGGCCACGGCAGAGCTGATCGAGCGCCGCGCTCAGCTGCAGAAGGACATCGATGATCTGAGCCGGCGCAAGCAGGAGCTCGAATCCGAGCTCAAGCAGTCCTTCGCTGGTCAGTCCGATGCCATCGCCCGGCGAGTCAAGGGCTTCCAGGAGTATCTGGGCGGAGCCCTCCAGGACCTGGCCCAATCGGTGGAGAGCCTGGAGCTGGTCGTGCAGCCGATGGTCGTGCAGCCCTCGCCCCTGGATCAGGCGACCGCACCGCAGAACACCACTGAGGAGAACGCACCGCCGCCCCCTGCCGTCGCTGACACCTTCCGCCCGGATGAGGAGCTGATCCGCACGAGCCTTCAGCGGTTCCTCCAGCAACCCGACTTCTATGCCGGCCCCTGGAAACTGCGTCGCAGCCTGGATGGCAGCGACGTCGGTCTCCTGGAAGACTGGTTTTTCAACCAAGGGGGGCGTGGCGCTCAGGCCAGCCGTGGGAGCAGGCCCCGCAATGTTCTGGTGGCCTCCGCCTTGATTTCCGTGATCGGAGATCTCTACGGGGACCAGTTCCAGGCCCTGATCCTGGCCGGACAACCCGAACGCCTCGGGGAGTGGCGCCGCGGCCTTCAGGACTGCCTTGGGCTCGACCGCGAGGACTTCGGGCCCAACAGCGGGATTGTGCTGTTTGACCGCGGTGATGCGCTGGTCGAACGTGCCGACCGTCTGGAGGAACGCGGCGAGGTGCCCCTGATCCTGATTGATGCCGCCGAGCGCGCCGTTGACATCCCTGTGCTTCAGTTTCCCCTCTGGCTGGCCTTCGCAGCCCAGCCGGACGAACTGATGATTGACGACGATCTGCTCTGATGGGCCTCTTCCTTCTCATCCTGCTGCTGGGCTATCTGCTCGGATCCACGCCGAGCGGTTATCTGGCAGGCCGCTGGTGCAAAGGCATCGACCTGCGTGACCTGGGCTCAGGCTCCACAGGCGCCACGAATGTGCTTCGGCAGGTCGGCAAGGGTCCAGCGCTGATTGTGTTTCTGATTGATGTCGCCAAAGGTGCTGCGGCGGTTCTGCTGGCGGCATCGCTGAGCACGAACCTCAGCGATGGACTGAACAACTGGCTTCAGGTGATGGCGGGTCTGGCCGCACTGGCAGGTCATATCTGGCCGTTGTGGCTCGGCTTCAAGGGGGGCAAGGCCGTCGCCACCGGCTTCGGACTGTTCCTCGGCCTGGCCTGGCCCGTCGGCCTGGCCTGCTTCGGGCTCTTCCTCACCACCCTGTCGTTGTCGCGCATCGTCTCCCTCGCCAGTGTGGTGGCCGCCATGGCATTGCCCCTGCTGATGGCGGCCGGTCCCAGTCCCAACACTGCCAATCTGACGGTGGCCGTGGTGGCCATGGCACTGGTGATCTGGCGTCATCGCAGCAACCTGAAACGGATTGCGGCCGGAACGGAACCCCGTCTGGGACAACCAAAAAGCTGATCACCGCGCGCAGCGCTGTCAAGTCGCGATCAGGTCGCGATCTCGCCACAGCAGGCCGCGAACGCGGCACTCGGATCCTCCGCCTTTGTGATCGGACGTCCGATCACCAGCTGACTGGCACCAGCAACCAGAGCTTCGGCGGGCCCCATCACCCTGGCCTGATCGCCAAGGGAGCTGCCTCGCGGACGAATGCCTGGGGTCACCAGCGCAAAGGGCTGCGGATGCTGAGCGCGGAGTGTTGCTGCTTCATGGGCTGAGCAGACACAGCCCCCGATCCCAGCATCCGCAGCCAGGGCGGCCAGAGCTGGAACACGCTGCGTCAGCCCCTGGGTGATGGCCAGTTCCTGCTGCAGCCGCGTTTCATTCCAGCTCGTGAGCACCGTCACCGCCAGCAATGTGGGCACGTTGATCCCGGCTTGGTGCGCAGCATTCTCAGCCGCTGACTGCGCCGCCCGCAGCGCGTCGCTGCCCGCGCAGGCATGGACCGTGATCAGCTCAGCCCCGAGCAACGCGGCACGCCTGCACGCACCGGCCATGGTGGCGGGAATGTCGTGGAATTTGAGATCGAGAAACACCCGCAGGCCCAGCGCACTGAACTGCGCCACCACGTCAGGGCCGGCCTGCATATACAGCTCAAGCCCCACCTTCACCCAGCGCAATCCTTCCACCTGTGCGGCAAACGTCAGCGCCTGGTCGGGCGCCATGCCATCGAGAGCCACGATGATCCGATCGGCAGGGTCAGAGGAAAGCGACGGGGCCAAGGCAGGGGGAAACACTCACCCCATCCTGCTCACGCCACCAACCGCCGGAACGTCTTCTTGCCCAGCTGCAGCACCTTGCCCTCCAGCTCCGCCGCCGAAGCAAACTCCTGATTGGGGTCGATGATCTTCTCTCCTTCCAGGCGGGCGGCACCGCCCTTGATCTGGCGGCGGGCATCGCTGCTGCTGGCACAGATCCCGACAGCACTGAGCAGATAAAAGGCCTTGGCAGGGAAATTCACATCCGCCAGCGACGCCTCGGGGACATCCGCTTCTGCGTCGCCACGCCCCCCCACCAGGCTGGCTGCATCCTGCTGCGCCTTCGCTGCAGCCTCGTGGCCGTGGCGGCTGGCGGTCACCGCCAGGGCCATGGCTTTTTGCTTCTCCCGCGGATTCTCCGGCAAGGTCTCCAGATCCAGATCGGTCAACAACGTCACGTAGTCACTGATCGCGGCATCGCCGACCTTCTCGAGTTTGGAATACATCGAGAGGGGATCATCCTCAAGGCCCACCACGTTGCCGAGGCTCTTGCTCATCTTCTGGACGCCATCGAGCCCGACAAGGATCGGCAGCAACATGCCGAACTGGGTGCGCTGGCCGAAATGACGCTGCAGGTCGCGGCCCATGGCCACATTGAACTTCTGATCGGTGCCGCCAAGCTCCACATCGGCATCCACGGCGACGGAGTCGTAGCCCTGCAGCAGCGGGTAGAGGAATTCATGCAGCGCGATCGGCGTCCCGCTGCCGTAGCGCTTGGAGAAATCATCCTTGGCCAGCATCTGACCGACCGTTGCCGTCCCCAGCAGAGCAATCACCTGAGGGAGATCAAGACCTTCAAGCCACTCGCTGTTCCGACGGACCTCCAGACGCCCTGGGGTTTCGAAATCCAGAAGAGAGCGCTCTTTGGGCCGCCCCTGGCCGAGCTGCTTCAGGTAGGTGGTGGCATTGGCATCCACCTGCTCCTTGGTGAGCTGCACCCGGGTCGCACTTTTGCCGGTGGGATCACCGATACGTGCCGTGAAGTCACCGATGATCAGCACTGCCGTATGGCCAGCATCCTGAAAGGCCCGCAGCTTGCGGAAGAGAATGCTGTGACCCAGATGGATGTCGCTGCCGGTGGGATCAATACCCAGCTTGACGCGAAGGGGCCGGCCTTCCTTCTCTGCGGCCGCCAATCGGGCGGTCAACGCCTGATCGGCATCGTCGGGATCGCCGGCAGGAAAGAGATCAGCCATGCCGCGCGCGAGCCAGCTCGGCAGGGTGTGCGGCATTGACGACATGGCGAGCTGAGGATGGAGATGCAGAGCGGATCGTACGGGGCCTCTGCCTCCCGACCCCATAGTCGGACGTTCAGGTCGATGTCTGATCGAGCTGACTCTTCATCCTTTCGAGTGTCTGATTCATCTGCTCGAACATCTGCTCAGGCGTGATGCCGAACTGGCTGAGCTGTGTGCGCAGCTGTTCCACGGTCAGCTTGGCCTGGAAATCCTCCGAGAGTTCAAACCGCTTCATGAACACGCGGTAGCGCCCCATCAGCTCCTCCATCGTGTCGATGAATTTCTTCTTGCCCTCGCGATCGAACTTGCCGTAATCCGAGCCGAGCTGCATCAGCTGTTGATAATCACTGAAGAGCCGCTTGGCCTCCTCCTGAACGATTTCGGATTCAAAGAACGCCATCAGGTGCCCATGCTGCGGGTCCTGACGAGTCTGACCAATTCCACCGATCCCTAACAGTGCGGATCCACGCCCCTGGATGGGCATCAGCATGCAGGGGGAACAGCGGTTGCCAATGTGGACCTCACCCGCCTGATTCCCACCCTGCAGGAGCGCAGTCGCCGGGGCCATGGCCTTCTGGAGCGAAGCCGCACCCTGCTTGGCAGTGGTGACCGCATGCTTCTGGCATCCCTGGTCAGCTGGATGGAGGGGCTCTCGCCCCTGATTGGGGCCGCCACCACGCAGACAGAGCTCGTCCTCCACATTCAGCAGCAACGCCCCAGCCTTCTGATCTGCACCGACAGGCTTGAAGAAGGATCGGGTCTCGGCGTGCTGCAGGAAGCCAAGAAGGCTGACCCCTCGCTCAAGACATTGCTGCTGCTTCAGAGGCCCCTGGCGCGCACCGTTCTCAGTGCCATCGAGCAGGGGTGTGACGGCATCTGCTCGGCCGAACTCATCGGCAGCGGATCCATGCTGGCGGCACTGAACGCCATGGACACCGATGGCACCTACATCGATGGCATCGCCAGCGGCATCCTGCGCCTGGCCCACCTGAGGGACGAGTCCCTGGATGACTCGGCCATGCTCTCCCCCCTCAGTCTCAGGGAGGAAGATGTGCTCCAGGGCCTTTGCAGGGGCATGACCAACCAGGAGGTCGCCCAGAGCCTGACCGTCTCTGTCGACACCGTGAAGAGCCACGTGAGCAGTCTCCTGCGCAAAATGGGCGTCAATGACCGCACCCAGGCCGTTGTCAAAGCCTTTCAGGCCGGCCTGGTGGACCTGAGCAGCACCCCTTCCCGTTGATCAGCACGGCCATGGCTGCACCCTGCCACCTCTGGTTAACGTCTGCGGAACTTTGGGGTGCACGATGAGTCGCGGGCACTGGTTGGATCCCCTGGCGCGGAAACTTCTTCAGGCCGTCGGTGATCTTCCCCCCGACCCGCCGGTCCGACCACCGGGCAGGAGCGTTGCGAGCCAGGTAGCCCCCGTCGAGCCAACCTGGGTGATCGATGTCAACCGGGCGAGGGCCGAGGACTGGCAGCTGCTGCCAGGGTGCAGCGATTCGATGATTGATCTGCTGCTCCGTCTGCAGCGCGGTGGCGTTCAGTTCAGCCAGGCAGACGATCTTTTTCAGTTGCTTGAGCTGCCTTCGCTGCAGGCGGAGGAGTGGCGCCCGCATCTGATCTTCCGCTGGCACGGCGATGCCCCTCCGCTCGAGGACAACCGAGCCCTCGATTTCAATGCCGCCAGCCACCAGGAGCTCCAGCAACGGTTGCAATGGCCCGACACACGCTTCAACCGACTGATTGAGGAGCGGATCCGGCGCCCCTTTGAGAATCTTGCTGACCTCCAGGAACGCCTCTGCTTACCGCCCGAGACCATCGAAGGCCTGCTCGGCAAGGCAAGATTCGGATCCAGACGTGCGGGGCCGAGCCTGCCGCCGAGAGCCTCACGATGACGCCAACACCTCGGCAGGGCGACCTGTTCAGCATGGATGACAGCGGGGATGCCTCCGGTCGGGTGACGGCCAGCAGCCGACAACTTGCTGACGAGCTCATCATCAGCGGCGCAAGACTGCGGGATTGGCAGAGCCGTCTTCATCGTCATCAGGCTCCCCTTCTGCAAGGCCACCCGCAATCAGGGCAGACCCAGCTCTTCGGGTCAACCAGGCCCGCCGAGTTGCACGCGCGTTTCAGCCCCCTCAAGCTTCGGGCCCTGCCCTTGAGTTTCTGGCGCTGGCCTGACAGTCCCCACCACGGTGCGGCGATCTATGCCGTGATGGACAGACCGGATCATCTTCCTGATCCGATCCTTCTGTATATCGGTGAAACCGTTGCAGCGGATCGACGCTGGAAGGGAGACCACGACTGCAAGACCTACCTGGCCTCCTACGGCGAAGCTCTCACCAGGGCAGGGCTCGGGAGCCAGCCGAGCATTCGCTTCTGGGGGGACGTGCCAGCCGATCTGAAAGCCAGACGCCAACTGGAGCAGACCCTGATCCAGACCTGGTTGCCTCCCTTCAACAAGGAGACCCGGGGGCGATGGGCCACACCCTTCCATGCCGAGTGAACTGACCAAGCGCTTAATCATCACCCGCAACGCTTCCGGCTCCGTAGCATCGAGGCAAGACACGCCGCAGCGATGCAGTTCACTCCGACTCCCGCAACTCTGCAGACCTGGACAGGCCAAGTTCTGGCGATCGGGCTTTATGCGGAGGATCCGACTGGGCTGATCCCCCAGCTGGAGGAACGACTGGGCCTCAGCATCGGCCCATGGCTCGAGCAGAGACGCTTCCGCAGCAAACCTGGTGAGGTGGCTGCCCTGCAGGTGCTGAAGGATGGTCTCGACAGCCTGGTCCTGGTCGGACTCGGGAGTCAGGACAAACCTGACCTTGAGTCCCTGCGAACGGCGGCCGCCAGCGCCGCCAAGGCCGGCCTCGGCCAAGGCGCCAAGCTCGGGCTTCTGTTCCCGTGGTGTGACCACACCAGCGACGCCATCCAAGCCGCCTCAGAAGCCGTTCGACTGAGCTGCTTCAAGGACCAGCGGTTCCAGGGAGAGGCTGAGCCAACCAATGGGTTTGAGCAGGTTGACATCCTCGGCCCGCTCCCGGACAAGAGCGAAACGGCCCTGGCAGCCGTGGCCCCGATCTGTGCCGGGGTGGAGCTGGCAAGGGAGCTTGTGGCGGCACCGCCCAACAGCCTCACCCCCGGTCGCATGGCCGAGATTGCCGCGACGATGGCTGAAGAGCATCAGCTCGAGCTGACCGTGCTGGAGCGAAGTGACTGTGCAGCCCAGGGAATGGGGGCCTACCTGGCCGTCAGCCAGGGCTCCGACCTTGATCCCAAATTCATCCATCTGACCTATCGGGGTGAGGGCCCGATCCAGCGGCGGCTTGTGCTCGTCGGCAAGGGACTCACCTTCGACTCAGGCGGCTACAACCTCAAGGTGGGTGCCGCGCAGATCCACATGATGAAGTACGACATGGGGGGGAGTGCTGCTGTTCTGGGCGCGATGCGGAGCATCGCTGAGCTCAAACCGCGTGGCGTGGAAGTCCATGTCGTGGTGGCGGCCTGCGAAAACATGGTCAACGGATCAGCTGTTCACCCGGGCGACATCGTCACCGCCTCGAACGGCACAACCATCGAGATCAACAACACCGATGCCGAGGGACGACACACCCTCGCTGATGCGCTTGTCTACGCCAGCAAGCTGAATCCTGATGCGATCGTCGACCTCGCCACCCTCACGGGTGCCTGTGTGATTGCGCTCGGCGAGGAGGTGGCAGGCCTGTGGAGCCCGGATGATGCCCTGGCGGAGTCACTCTGTGCCTCAGCTGCTGACGCCGGCGAGGGGCTCTGGCGCATGCCTCTGCAGACCAGCTACAGGGATGGCCTGAAATCGCAGTACGCCGATCTCAAGAACACCGGTCCACGCCCGGGAGGGTCAATCACAGCGGCCCTGTTCCTCAAGGAATTCGTGAACGCGGAGATCCCCTGGGCCCACCTTGATATCGCCGGCACCGTCTGGAGCGACAAGGGACGCGGCATGAACCCTGCAGGTGCCACCGGGTATGGCGTCAGAACCTTGGTGAACTGGGTGAAGAGCCACAGCACCCCGGCCTAGATTTCCTGGGACGGAGCAGCACCGCCATGGCGTCAAGCCCCCTGCGTTGGTACGTACGCGCACAACTGGGAATCCTCCTGCTGCCCGCTGGGCTGTGCCTCTTCGGAGAAGCCATCAGCCGCAGGACCCTGCAGCTCATCGGCGGCGATGGCGGTCCCTGGTGGTGGTACGGAACACTGAGCCTGATCCTGATCAATGCAGGCGTCGGGCTGATGATTGAAAGCGGGCTTCTAAGGGGGTACCCCTCAAAACAGAATCCCAGCAAGCGAAGCTGAGGCCGCTACGACGCTGCTGCGGAGACCGGCCGTATCTCGGAGTCACCTGAACGGGCGAAGCAAAGCTCACCGGGGCATTCAAGGGCATGAATCTGCCATCGGGCTTTCTCGGAACAGGTGTCGAGAACGCGGTCAAGATCGTCGGAGGCCTGCTTGGGCGAAGGGTAAGGACCGACATGACGGGTCACGAGACCATCTCTGATAGTCAGCAGATACATACAACCCTCCCTCAATTCTCAGAGGAATGGTAATCAATGGAAATCGGACAAAAAAGTGGGAAAACCCGCACCTTCACTGAGAAGCGCGTGAGCGAACCACTCCGACCTCTTCATCTTTTCCTCACATTCAAAGCAGGGAATCACGTCAGTGAATCCACCTTGGTGTCAGGGCTGAGGCCAGGGTGAACCTTCGCGGGCGTTGGGACCCCAGACCGCGTCGAGCCTGCGATCACGCCCACAGGCCCAGCGGTAATAGTTGTACTGAAGTGAATTCCTTTCGGCATAGTTCTGGTGGTAGTCCTCGGCAGGCCAGAACCGCGCAGCCGAACGGATGTCCACCTTGACCGCAGCAGGATCCACCTCAAGCTCTCGCGCGGCTGAGGCGGCGCTGGCTTTGGCAGCAGTCAACTGATCACCCCCCGCAGCAAAGATCACGGGTCGGTAGGAATCACCTCGATCGCAGAACTGCCCGCCACCGTCCAGGGGATCGACGTTGCGCCAGTAGTGACGCAGCAGCGATGGGTAACTGAGTCGGTCACTGTCAAAACGCACACGCACCACTTCCTGATGGCCTGTGGTTTCACCACTCACGGCCCGATAGGTGGGATTGTCGACATGACCGCCGCTGTAGCCGCTTTCTGCAGAGATCACGCCGGGAACCGTCTCCAGATCGTGCTCGAGACACCAGAAACAACCACCGGCCAGCACAGCCTCCTCGATGGTTTCAGCCCAGACAGCAGGAAGCGGGCCAAGAACCTGTGCAAGCAGCAGAAGGGGCAGAAGAGTTCTGGAAAGGCGCTTGATCATGGCTGGATGGAATCAAGGATGGCTGCGGCGGCGCGGTCCGTCACACCAGGGCTGCCAAGCGTCTCACGCAGGCGTCGGTAGCCGTCTTGCATGCGAGCACGGCAGTCGCCGTCCTCCAGCAGGGGCAGAGCCTGAGCCATGAACGCGTCAACGGTGAATTCATCCTGGAGCAGTTCAGGCACGAGGCGTTCGTTCAGCAGCAGATTGACCGGTGAGATGTGATCGACCTTGAAACGCAGGACATGGCGTGCGACCCAGGCCGTCAAGCGGCTGACCCGATAGCCGACGACCTGCGGGACCCCCTGAAGGGCCAGCTCCAGGTTGACCGTGCCGGATTTCCCGAGGGCGAGGTCTGCAGCACTGAACAGCGCCGGTTTGAGCCTGTCCGCGTCCGCTGCAGGAATGACCCGTCCCTGCACGCCGGCGGCAGCCAGGGCCTGCGCGAGTGGCTCCTCAAAACGGCTCAGCCCTGCAGGAACGATGACCTGAAGACTTGGATCGCGCGCCTGCAGGCGTGCAGCGACCTCAGCCAGCACAGGCATCAGGTAGCGAAGTTCCTGGATCCTGGAGGCCGGCAGGAGAAGAAGCAGACGTGCGTCTGGATTCAGTCCCAGCTGCTGACAGGCCGCGGAGCGATCAGGGCGCGCGGCTGCGAGATCGAGCAACGGATGCCCGACCCAGGTGACATCGGCCCCATGGGATGCATAGAAGGACGCCTCCTCTGGAAAGATCGCGAGAATCCGGTCCGTGAAGCTGAGGAGACTGCTCGTCCCGCCATCATTCATCCGCCAGGCCCATTCCTGAGGGGCGATGTAATACGTGATGGGGATCTCTGGCAGCGTGCGACGCAGGCGCTGACCGAGGCGAACATTGGCCCCCATGTAATCGATCAGCACCACCGCATCCGGCGGACGCGCCGTGAGCTCTCGGTTGACCCTGGCCTGAAGTCTCAGGGTGGGGAGCACCAGCGGCAACGCCTCCAGGAGACCGATCGACCCCATCGGGGCCGTATCTGCCAGCAGCTCAGCGCCGGCGGCTTCCATCCGGGGCCCGCCAAGGGCCATCACCTCAAGGGAGAGACCCCTCCGAGCCGCCTGGCGGTGCAGCGCCGACACCAGGAGACTTCCCTGCAGATCACCGGAGACTTCACCGGTGCTGATCAGTACACGCACCATCAGCGTTGTGCTGCCGGCATCGGACCTCGACGACCTTTGGCGATGGAAGCCTCAAGGAAGCCACAGAGGTGATCGGCGGCGGGCAGCAGAGGCTGCTCACGGGCCAGGCCGACGGCCTCAGCGATCACGTGGTCGGAGCGGTAGAGCAAGGTCCAGATCTCCTGGAGCTGACGCAGCTCACGACCTTCATGCTGCTCAGCCAAACCACTGCGGCGCAAGCCGACCCGGTTCAGCCCTCTCACCCGACCCGGATGTCCCTCAACCAGGCAATAGGGGGGGACATCCCGATCAACCCTGGTCATGCCACCCACCATCGCCATCCGACCGATGTGGACGAACTGGTGCACGCCCAGACACCCACCGATCACCGCCCGGTCTTCGATCACCACATGGCCCGCCACCTGAATGGCGTTGGACATCACGATGTCATTCCCCAGCTCACACTGATGACCGAGATGGCAGTACGCCATGAGCAGATTGCGGTCACCGATGCGCGTGACTTCGCCATCGTGGGTGCCTCGATTGATCGTGACGCACTCGCGGATGGTGTTGTGATCACCGATCACCACTTCTGTGGGGGCACCGCGGTATTTGAGGTCCTGCGGCTCCAGTCCGAGACAGGCCCCTGGAAAGATCCGGTTATGGGAGCCGATCGTGAGACGTCCATCGAGCACCGCATTCGGTCCGACCCACGTCTGTGAACCGATGCGGACCTCCGGACCGACCACAGCGCCCGGACCAATCACCACGCCGTCAGCCAGTTCTGCACCGGGATCGACAAAGGCTGAGGGATGAACCTGCACGGGTTTCTCACTTTTGAAAGCCGACACTGCGTTCTCACTCATGGCGATCAATCCAGCATCGAGAACATCAGATCTCCGGAACAGACCAGCTGACCATCGACCGTCGCCTCCGCGCGGACCTTGCCGAAGCGCTGGCGTTTGAGGCTGACGAGCTCACAGCTGATACGCAGTTGGTCGCCAGGCGTGACCGGCCTGCGAAAGCGCACACCATCGATCCCTGCGAAGACAAACAAACCGGCGGGGAGGTCGGGCATCTGTTTCACGATCAAGCCCCCCACCTGGGCCATCGCCTCAACGATCAGAACACCAGGCATGAGCGGACGCTCCGGGAAATGGCCCTGAAACTGAGGCTCATTGAGCGTCACATTCTTGATGGCCACGGCCCGGACGCCGGGCTCGTGTTCAAGAACCCGATCCACAAGCGCGAAGGGATAACGGTGGGGCAGCAACCCCATGATCTGCTCGCTGTTGAGCACCGTCTCGGAGGGTGCGTGGGAAGCCTGGGTCAAGGGAAAGTCAGTGGTTGGGTGAAAGGGAAGCGGCGAGAGCAGCGGCAAGATCGGTGTGCAGCCCATGGGAGCCCCGATAGACAAGGACCTGCGCAGAGGGGAAGCCGACCAGAGCCAGATCACCAATCAGGTCCAAGAGCTTATGGCGCACCGGCTCATCAGCAAACCTCAGGGGTGGATTGATCCAGGCGTCGCCATCACAAACGAGGGCGTTATCAAGAGCACCACCCTGGATCAGACCTGCGGCGCGCAGCTGGTCCACCTGGTCCTTGAACCCGAAGGTTCGCGCCGGTGCGATCTCATCCACAAAAACCTGGGGAGTGAGCCCCAGGGCCAGCTGCTGGCGTCCGATCGCCGGCTGAGGGAAATCGATCACTCCGACGAGGCTGAAGTGTTCAGCAGGCACCGCCGTGATCACACTGGCACCGCGATGGAGGGCGATGGGCTTCGTCAGAACAGGCTTCTGAGCCGATGGGGAACCGGCCTGACTCAGTCCCGCTTCAGCAATGGCCTCAACCCATTGGAGGGCTGAACCATCCAGAAGCGGCACCTCTGCACCACTCACCCGCAGTTCAACGTGGGTGAGGCCCGTGCCGGCAAGGGCTGCCAGGAGATGCTCGACCGTAGCCAGACGCCGGTCGCCGAAATCAAGCGTCGTGCAGAGCTGGCTCTCCCGGACCTGAGACGGGGACAGGTGGACAGGAGGATGGGCGGGGTCCTCCTCCCAGGACACCCAGAAACCGGGGCGCTCACTGGGACAAAGGGTGACGGCAACCCTGTCACCGGTATGCAGTCCCACCCCGGAACGGGTGACAGCGCTGGACAGAGTCCAGGCGCCGTCATAGGTCTCGGGCCAAATGGTCATCAGAACTTCCAGCCGACGCCAAGGTTGAAGCGATAGTCCTCGGTGCTGAAGCCCTTGGTGGCGACCTCAAGTCGCAGGGGGCCGACCGGAGTTTTGATGATCACACCGGTTCCGAGGGAGAAGCCGGACCCGGGCTTGTCGAGCACTTCGCCTGGTTTTCCAGGAACATTCGCCTGAGATCCGAAATCCGTACCAGCGTCGGCGAAGATTTCACCCTGAAAAATGCTGATGATCGGGAATCGGTACTCGATGGTGGCTTCGCCGAAGCTGCGGCCCACGGCCAGATCACAGTCAGACCAACCACGGATGGAGTTGGGACCACCCAGACAGGACGCCTCGTAGGGAGGCAGTTGACCGAAGACGCTCCCGGCCTTCAGTTGAATTCCGATCGCCTGGGGACAATCCTCCTTCTCACCGGGCTTAGGCCGGCAGCCCTTGGTGAATTTGAGGAATTTCACCGGGAAGAAGTGGGTGTAACTGGCCCTCACCTTGTTGAACGTCGGTGAGTTTTCGCCCACAGACACAAACTGCTCCGTGCCGAAACTGAAGAAGTTTCCGGATGTCGGATTACGGGGATCGTTGAGGTTGCTGTACGTCGCAGCGACCCTCACACCAGCAAGGTTGTTTTCAGTGGCGCAATTGAATGCGATGCAGACGATGTCATCGTTGGAGACACGATCATCATCGATGTTGCGGTTGGCAACCGCATAGATCCTGGATGAGCCTGAAAAGTTGATCGGCCTCACGTTCTGAACATTCAAGCCGACCAAAACACTCCAGGGAGCATCGGCATAGGGGTCTCCACCATTGAGAGGTCGAGCAAACACGACGTTGCCGCCAGTCCGTTGCAGAGCGACCGAATCACCCTCGTATTCGAACCAGCTGACATCATCAAAGGCATCGCTGGCGTCGCCGACGTTGTCGAATTTGCGTCCAGCAGGATTGTTCCGCGAATCAATGTCGTAGGCATAGGAACCGCCGTTATCCGCATAGTCATCGAGGGTGCGCAGGTTGCCGTTCTCCTGGCTTTGAAACACCTGCGGCACCTCACGGCTCAGAAACAGTGAGGTCCTGAATGACGTGCGATGCGGGTCACCTTTGATCCAAGGGTCGGTGAATGTGAGATTGGCAAGTCCCCCGAACTGCCCGTAGGTGAGGTTGAGGGCGAGATTCCACGCACGCCCGAACAGGTTGGTGTCAGCGAGCTGCACCTGGCCGAAAATGCCCTGACTCTGGCTGTAGCCCAGGCCGCCGGAGATCGAACCTGTCGACTGCTCAACAATGCCGAGAATGATCGTGACGTTGCCCGGTTCGCCGGCCACAGGCTTGAGCGTGACCTTGACATCACTGAACAGTGACGTGCCATAGAGACGCTTGAGATCCCCCTCCAGCTGGGAGCGGTTGAAGGGCTCGCCGGGCTGGATTGAGATTTCGCGGGTGACCACCCAGGGGCGTGTCTTGCCCCGGATCGGCTCCCCTTTGTCATCTGTGGTGTCACCGTCCTTGGTCAGGAACTGCACCTCAACGCCGGCGACGGTTCCGATCACCACCTTCAGCTGAACCACCCCATCGGGACTGATCCGACTCGGGCCTGAAATCCGCGCCAGGGAATAGCCCTCATCGCTGTACCAGCTCTGCAGCTCCTTCATGCGGAGCTGGAGCTCATTGAGATTGAGGGTGCGTCCGTAATCCGCGCTGAAGGTGTCTTCCACCACGCTCACGGGAAGAATCGCGTCTCCCGGACCGAGCTCAATCGCAGTCAGAACAGGGTTCGGGACGACCCGAACCACAAGCTTGACGCCGAGCGGGCCGTTGACCGGCTCGATACGGACATCTGAGAACCAGCCGGTCGCATAGATCGCGTCCAGATCCAGCTTGAGTTCATCGCGGGTGACGCGGTTACCTGGCCGAACCGCCATGGCGTCATAGGCAGCAAGCTCGAGCCGTTCCTGCTCGGGATGGTCATCAATCCCGTCGATCACCACCTCGCTGACCAGAACGCGCAGTGGCTGAGTGGAAGGCTCCTCACCGGACTCAGGGACCGTGGCCTCGGCCCCGACGGAGGGATCCGCATCGAGGTCGACGCGTCGTCCCTCCTGCGCCAGGGCCGGGGAGGCGGCCAGCAGGGGAAGGGCCAGGGCCAGTTTCAGCGCGCCATGGCGGGCAGCGTCCTTGGTCCGGCGGGAGGTGAAGTTGACCATGGATAGGGCTGCAGCGGCCGATTGCGCCTTGAAAACAACGCGACCTTACCCGTACTGACGGGGGTTCGGACACACCCCTTGGACCCGTTTGCAGACCTCCCCGTAGGCCTCGATCACACCACCGAGATCCTGCCGGAAACGATCCTTGTCGAGGATCTTCTTCTCAGGATCCGCCGTCCGCAGGTCCCAGAGACGGCAGGTGTCGGGGCTGATCTCATCGGCCACCACCAACTCTCCAGAGAGGGTGCAGCCCATTTCCAGCTTGAAATCCACCAACTGGAGGTCCAGCGACCGGAAGAACGGCACCAGCACATCATTCACCCGACGCGCCAGGGTCTCGATTGCCGCCCGCTGGTCGGCGGTCACCAGGCGCAGCAGAGCGAGACGCGCCTCGGTGAGCAGGGGATCACCGAACGCATCATCCTTGTAATAGAGATCAAGCAGGGCAGGCTCCAGGGTTGTGCCCTGGAGGATCGGGGTCTGTTTGCAGAGGGATCCCGTCGCCACGTTGCGAAGCACCACTTCCAGGGGAATCACCTCAACTTTCCGAACCGCCATCCAGGTGTCACCGGACACACCGAGATAGTGGGTGGGGATGCCTTCACGCTCCAACAACTCGAAAAGACGTGCCGAGATCTGACAGTTCAGACGACCCTTGTCAGCCAGTTGTTCACGCTTGAGCGCATTGAAGGCGGTGGCATCGTTCTTGTATTCGACCAGCACCCGGTCGTCCTGATCGACGGCGTAAACGCGCTTGGCCTTGCCCTCATAAAGAAGAGCACCGTATGGGAGGGTCATGGAGTCGCAGGCGAGACGGCACTGTCAGGCCGTCGAACCTCCGATTCTTTCAGGACGAAGTTCCCTCCAGGGGCCCGGGGTGAGCGAAGCTGCCGTTCAAGCATCAAGCGCCTGCCAGGATTCGCCGGCGAGGGTGACGGCGCGTCAAGCAAACGTCTGAGGGTGTAAGTGTCATCCACCCGTGCGGCCAGACGCTCAAGGCGCGCTCTGGCGACGGATCCATCACCACCCGCCTGACGCTCAAGACGGAGCTGAATCCAGAGCAGATCTTCCGCCAATGACCAGGCCTGGGCCTCGGCCGCCTGTTCCAGCGCTGTCTCCAGCCGATCCGATGACACGGGCTGACCCAGCTGGTCCAGCCACTGCACGGACCGGCGAAAGCGCCTGGCGGCCGAGAGGCCTGAAGCCCGTCCGGAGGCCAGAACGTCAACAGCTTCAGCCAATCGTCCCAGGGCAGCCTCATGCTCAGCCAACTGATCCAGGGCATTCCGGGTGATCGGCTCTCCCCCGGCGGAGTCGCCAAGGGGGAGCCGAAGCCCATCCAGAGACTGCAGCCGACCCTCAGCAAGACGTCGCAGGGCGAGGGCCGCACGGCCATGGTCGAGGGCTGCAGCGGCTGAGCGCCACGACAGAATCAACCAGTCCTGCCTGTGAGGGCCATAGCCAGGCCCGTACCGACCCAGCACCTGGCGAGCGCTGTCAGGGGCCTTGCAGGCCAGAAGCGCACGGGTGTTGGCTGCCACCACAGTGAACGGCTGGGGCGCCGGGGCGACAACCATCAGCCGATCTCTCAGGTCCTCCAAGCGGCCGGTCAGACCGGAAGCCACGGCATTCCGGCAACCCTGCTCGAGTTGCCTGACGCTGCCCGTCCGCAGCAGCTGCTCGAACGCCCTGGCCTCCAGGGCCGGCATCACGGGCGCGGCTGGCGCCGAGGATCCGGGATCCGGTGCGACAGGGGCGGCCGCCATCAGCAGCGAAATCGAGAGGGTCGTGAACCCCATGGGGCAGCCGTTCAACAGAATGGAGTTGATTCACCAGGAGCAGTCCACCCGGTGATCCGATCAAACCTAAGGGCACAGTCCCGCCCGTACCGCTGCCATGGCCAACTCGACGTCCGGTCTGTCTTCGCTGCCTCCTCTCCGCCATGTGCTGGTCATCGGCAGTGGTGGCCGCGAACATGCCCTCGGCTGGGCCCTCAGTCGCTGCGCAGGGATCGAGACCGTCTGGGTGACGCCTGGAAACGGAGGAATCCCCGCACCAGCCGCGAAGGAAGCGAAGGGCTATTGCAAGCTGGACATCGCTGACAGTGACACCGAAGCCCTGCTGAAGCACTGCCTCAGCCATGGGATCGATCTTGTCGTCATCGGACCGGAAGCACCCCTGGCCGCAGGTCTGGCTGATCGCCTCAGAG
>WTHL01000005.1 GCA_011523155.1 Synechococcus sp. PL34863bin_39
GAAGCGGACATTGAAGGAACCGACTTCACTAATGCCGTGATTGATCTTCCTCAGCTCAAGGCTCTGTGCGGTCGCGCCAACGGCGTGAACAGCCTCAGTGGTGTCAGCACTAAGGAATCCCTGGGATGCCGTTGATGGTGAAGCGTCTCCCCGTCACCGTGATCACCGGCTTCCTGGGGGCCGGCAAAACCACGCTGCTCCGGCATCTCCTGATCAACAGCGGTCAACGCCTGGCCGTGATGGTCAATGAGTTCGGCACGGTCGGTCTCGATGGCGACCTGATCCGCAGCTGTGGCTTCTGCCCAGAGGATGAGGTGGAGGGGCGTTTGGTGGAACTGAACAACGGTTGTCTCTGCTGCACCGTTCAGGACGACTTCCTGCCGACGATGGAAACGCTCCTGGAACGCTCCGATCAACTCGATGGCATCGTTGTGGAGACCAGCGGCCTCGCTCTTCCCCGTCCCCTGCTTCAGGCTCTCGACTGGCCGGCCATCCGTCGCCGCGTGCATGTCAATGGTGTGGTGACGGTGGTGGACGGGGAAGCTCTCAGCGCCGGAAGCCCTGTCGGTGACCCGGATGCTTTGGAGCGTCAGCGCCAGGACGACCAGAGCCTCGATCACCTCACCGCCATCGAAGATCTGTTTGAGGATCAGCTACAGGCTGCTGATCTGGTGCTGATCAGCCGTTCCGATCAGCTCCAGCCATCCGAGCTTGCGAGGGTTGTGCAGACGATCGAGCCCCGGGTGCGACCGGGTGCCGGCACGCTGGCGATGAGCCGCGGGGAGATCGATCCGGCACTGGTGCTGGGTCTCGATGCCCCGGAATCAATCCATTCTGACCATCACGAGCACGAGCACGAGCACCACGACCACGACGACGCGCACCACGATCACGACCATCACGATCACAGCCACGTGGAAGCCGTCAGCGGTCAGGTTCGACTGGAAGGGGCTTTTGATCGAAAAACCCTCGAAGCGTTGTTGCCGCAGTTCGTCCGCAGCAACGCTGTGATTCGCCTCAAAGGCCGCGTCTGGCTGGCTGGCAAGACACTCCCCCTGCAGATTCAGATGGTGGGCCCGCGCCTTGACAGCTGGTTTGAGGCGGCTCCAGACCAGGCCTGGGTTCCAGACACGGGCTCCGGTGTCGAGTTCGTGGTGATTGGCCTGCGGCCTGAGTCGGCAGAGTTGCTTTCAGTCGAGCTGCAGTCCTGTCGCTAGGGACCGCTGACTGTTCGCGTTCGTTCACTTCCGATTCTGCTGGCGTGCGGATTCAGTTCTTCACCACCAGACGCTTCGTGTCTGTTTGTGTGATGAGGTCGGACAGCTCAAGCATGTCGTTGCGGTCCACAAGTCCGATGCATCCCAACGTGCCGCTCTGGGTATTCAGTTGACCGGCGCTGGGGTCCTGGTGGATGCCCAGAACTCTGCGACCGGTCGGGAAGGTGGGCTCGATGCTGATCCAGACAGGACCGAGTTCTGGATAGGCGCCGTCGGCCAGGGGTTCAACGGGACCGACGCTGTAGGTGCCTGCGGGCAGGGGAGCCCTGCTTCCCATACGGTCGCGGTCAGCAGTCTGACGATTAGCCCGTCCGCTGACGGCGTCATAGCGTCGGGCGGGTTCCCCAGGCACCTCGAGCCTCAGATCCCAGATCGGATCACCGGTGGAGGCGATGCGGCGCTCGGTCCGTTCGAGAATGAGTGTGGCGACAGGTTCTTCTTCCTGAGGTTGAACGGGTTCGAGCAGTGCCATCAGGGAGGGGCGTTCACCGTCCTGGCGCTCAGCTTGGACTTCGGGGGTGACTCCCAGTCCGAGCAAGGCTGAGGCCACAACCGGCCATGCAAGACAGCGGCAGAGGGGTCGACGCTCCCGAACGATTTGCATACCGCTGACAGAAAAACGACCCTGTCTTACGGGCAAAGATTATCGGTTCGAGAATGAATAAACGGTTTCTCAGTCGGCCCCTGTTGTGCGCCAGTCCAGGCCAGGGAGATGAGCGACGATCGCCGCTGTTGTGTTCATGTAGTCCGCGTAGTTCGGGAAGCACTTGAGCAGTTTCCGCTCTTCCCGATGCGCTTTTCCGCTGAGAACCAACACCAGCGAGAGCAGCAGAGCCATGTGCAGCAGGCTTCCCCTGGCGATGGCGACTCCCAGGGAACACACGAGAACCGCTCTGTAGAGAGGATGGCGACAGCGGGCGTAGACCCCCGTGGTGATCAGCGCGGCCCCCTGCTTGGGCTCCGGCAAGGGCGAGAGACTGGGGCCAAGGGCAAGGAATCCCTGAGTCGCCAATGCCACCCCTATGGCGAAGAGGATCAGTCCGGTCATGGTCATTACCGCTGGCCAATGCACCCCCAGGGAGTCGGTGCTCGGCCAGGCCGGTGCCAGATGCCCCACGATCAGCAGCAGCTGGGCCACCAGCCACCACTCCCCCTGCTGATTGCTGAACAGGCTTGTCCAGCTCAGGTTCCAGCCTTGGAACGCCTGGTTCCAGTCCGCCATGGGGGTGCTTCTCTCAATGTCATTCCACTATGCGAACGGTTCTGATCACAGGTGCGAGCCGGGGTATCGGTCGGTCGATCGCGACCCTGCTGCTCTCTCAGGGGCATCACCTCTGCCTGGCTGTTCGTGATCCGGACAGTCTTCGCGACACAGCTCTGGATCCGCGTCTCCATGGCGAAGCCCTCTCGCTCTGTCGCTACGACGCCAGGGATCCAGCTGATGCAGAGCGGGCTGTGCAGGCGGTGCATCAGGCGTTCGGACGACTGGACACCTTGATCCACTGCGCCGGGATCCTCAGGAGCACGCCGTTGTTGTTCAGTGATGCGCAGGCTGATGAGCCCGACGAGCTCTGGGGTGTGAATGTGAAGGGTCCCTGGTGGCTGACGCGAGCAGCCTGGCCAGCGCTTGTGGCTTCTCAGACGGGGCGGATTCAGGTTCTGGTCTCGATGAGCGGCAAACGCTGCAAAGGCAAGTTGGCGGGCTATTCCGCCAGCAAGTTCGCCTTGATGGGCCTTTGCCAGGCGATGCGCAACGAAGGATGGGACCAGGGAATTCGCGTGACCGCCATCTGTCCAGGCTGGGTGAACACCGACATGGCGCGCGGAACGAGTGCTCTTGCGCCGGAGCGGATGACGCAGCCCGAGGATCTTGCCTCCGTCTGTGGCCATCTGCTCAACCTTCCGGACTCTGCCGTGCCCTTTGAGCTGGCTGTGAATGCCACGTTTGAAAGCTGATTTCAGTCGAGTGGAATGTTGCCCCGAGCGCAGACCGTGTTCCAGCACAGCGTTCCGTCAGGACGCCATCGTGCCTCCACCCTGGCCCAGGGGGCTCGCTCTCCGATCTGCATCTCCATCGAGCCGCTGCCATCGTGCTGAAAGCGCACGATCTGGTTGCTGAAGGCCAGCTCCCAGCGTGCACCGGGTTGCTCACTCACGTAGTGGCAGGGAGACCAGGCCTGATCGGCGTGCCGACATTCCATGGTCGCGGCCCCTGCGGATTCAGCCCGGGTGGGTGCGGCCAAGACAGGAGCGGCCACGGCCGACAGCGAAACCACCAGCAGTGCGGCGCATCGAAGAACAGCGTTGCTGGGCTCAGTCACACGTCGCCGTGTTCAATCGACTGTTTTCAACGTGCAGCCGGCTGGGGCATTGCGGTTCCCTGGCCTGTCAAGATTTAACAATCCCCGTTCAGAGCTTGTGCCGCGTTTTCAAGCCCGCGTTCTGGTGCAACTGCGCCCATCGGTTCTCGACCCCGCAGGAGAAGCGACGAACGCCGCTGCCCAGCGTCTTGGTGTGGATGGTATTTCCCATCTCCGCATCGGCAAAGCGGTGGAACTGGAAGTGGATGCGCCTGATGAGGCGGAGGCGCGGCGCAGGGTTGAATTGCTCAGTGATCGCCTCCTGGCCAACCCTGTGATCGAGAACTGGACCTTGGAGCTCTCGCAGTCATGACCATCGGGGTTGTCGTTTTCCCAGGATCAAACTGTGACCGCGATGTCCGCTGGGCCACAGAAGGGTGTCTCGGTCTCCCGACCCGGTATCTCTGGCACGAGGAGCGTGATCTCAGTGGGTTGGAGGCCGTTGTGCTTCCTGGAGGTTTCAGCTATGGCGACTATTTGCGTTGTGGTGCCATTGCCCGTTTTGCCCCTGTCCTCGAGTCTCTGAAAACCTTCGCGTTCCAGGGCGGCCGTGTTCTTGGGATCTGCAACGGATTTCAGGTGTTGACAGAGCTCGGTCTGCTTCCTGGTGCTCTGACGCGGAATCGTCACCTTCATTTCATCTGTGAGTCCACCCCTCTTGCGGTGGTAAGTGATCGCACTCCCTGGTTGGCGACCTGCACTCGCGATGAACAGTTCTCGCTGCCGATTGCCCATGGGGAGGGTCGCTATCAGTGCAGTGAAGACACTCTCAAAAAGCTGCAGGACGATGACGCCATCGCTCTGCGCTACTCCAGAAATCCCAATGGCTCTGTCGCCGACATTGCAGGCATCACCAATGCGCAGGGCAATGTGCTGGGTCTGATGCCACACCCGGAGCGTGCCTGCGATCCGGTGACCGGCAGCACAGCTGGACGCGCGATTCTGGTGGCTCTGCTCTCCTGGGCCATGCGACGTCGATCGCTGCTGGAGCTGGCTTCGTTT
>WTHL01000199.1 GCA_011523155.1 Synechococcus sp. PL34863bin_39
CCACACCCCTCGGGGCCTCCAGTCATGGCCCCCTCAGCTGGGGCAGCCCCAGCTGGCAGACCTACGCCACGAGCAACGGCGGCCGCCGGATGCTCAGCAGTGGAGGAAGTCGTTCGAGCCAACGCAAACGCCACAAGACCCGAACGCTGCTGCGGCGCATCCGCGATGGCGTTGTCGGCTTTGGCTGGCTCTCCCGCTGGTTGAGGGAACGATGAGCATTCTTCTGATCAGCGACGACGACCGCAGTGCCCTGGCTTGTGAACTGCTCGCCCAGCAATTGCGTCAACGGGAACAACATTGCCTGACCCTTGGACTGCCGGCACCAGCAGCGTCCCCGCACGCAGCCCACAGCCCTTTGCCTCCCCTCCAGCCCCAAATCACGATGGCGCTGGATGCCCTGGTGGGCAGCAGGCTTCTGGAGCAGGCCAGCGCTGTGGGACTGTTCCTCAGCAACGCAGACCAACTGCAGCGGTTTGTGACCTCGTACCGCAACCTCGCCCATCACCAGGGGCGTTCCGCCGCGCCGATCTTCAGCGGCCCACTACAGGCCTCCCTGGGCGACAGCCTGATGCAAGAGCTGCACGAGCGGCTCTGCTGCGATCTGTTGATCATGCCCGGGGAGCGCCAACAACGGTCGCTGCTCAACATCACCCAGCACTGGCCCGCCGACTTGCCTGCTCCCCAGCTGCTCAGCATGGGTTTCTGGTATTCACCCGAACGGCCGACCCAGGGAAGTCTTAGTGGCGGAATGACTCAACCGCCGCATCACCTGCTGTTTCTGGCCCAGGACCTAGCCCCAACTGCCGCTGGCGGCAAAGCAAAATTGCTGAAGCAGCTGATCAGATGGGCAGAAACAGCACCCGAATGGACCCTGACCGTGCAGCGCGATCACGCCTGGAGCGACAACGATCCCTGGATTCCGCTGTACGAACCGGAAGAGTGGGCCTTGCCGAGGAACCTGGTCTTTGCCGCGCCAGGACAGTTGCTCAGTCATCTGACGAGCTGCAGTGTCTGCCTCAGCATCAGCTCCCCCTGGGCGATGACCGCCATGAGCTGGGGACGCAAAACGATCCTGATCGGCGACTACGGCATTCACACCAACGAGGGAACAACCTCCTGGTTTGGCTGCGGCTGCATGCACCGTCTGAAGAACATTCAGACCCTGGACGAGTTGCTGGACAAACCGGATGTCAATCAGGCCTGGCTGGAATCCATGGGCTGGGGTGTCCATAACGGTATCGATCGGCTGATCAAGGCTCTCGAGGAGCTAAAGCCATGACCCAGCCGTTTCGACTGCTGCTGATCGGCGACAGCGACAGCCAGCTTCTGGCCTGTGAAGCGCTCTGTCGTTTCCCGGAGCATCTCCATGTGGAGGTCACGATCAATGCCATTCCCCGGGAGGGAACACCGGAAGCAATTCTGCGGCGCGCAGAGGGACTGGGCACGCTCTGGCGGTTCCAGATGGGCCAGTTGGTGAGCAACCCTGCGCTGCTCCAGTTTGATGCGATCGGCGTGTACCTCACAGGCAGCAAGATCAGTGATTTCCGCGAACGCCTGAGCCTGGTGCCCACCCGCAAACGGCCTCTGCTGTTCTGCGGCTTCAACGGTGTGGTGCTGGAAAAATTCGCGGAAGGAATCAGCTGGCGGCTGGGATACGACCTGATCTGTCTGAGTGGACCGCGGGATCGGGAAGCCCTGGACCAGATCGTGGCGGGAACGCCGTTCCAGCGTCAGGCGACGGTTCTGACCGGACTGCAACGCAATGCCTCGGCTGAGGCGGGCGGTCTGGCACAGGAACAACGGCGGCGGCAGCTGGTGTTCGCGGAACAAGTCGTGATGCCCCGGAGCAACCAGGAACGCGCCGAGATGGTGCGGATCCTGGCTGATCTGGCGCGTCGCTCCCCCAACTGGGATGTGCTAATCAAACCGCGAGTCGCCCCAGGCGATGCCACCTTCCATGAAGTGACCCAGCACATCAGCCAAACGCTGCTGGAGAGCATCGGGCAGCCCCCCGGCAACCTGCGGCTGGATTACCGGCCGCTGCCGGAGTTGCTCAGCCAGGCCCGGCTGATGGCCACGGTGTCATCCACCGCTTTCTTCGACGCCCTCGACTTCGGCTGTCGCCCCTTGGCGATGGCTGACTTCGGACTCAATCCGGCCCACGGCAGCCATGTGTTTGCCGGCAGTGGTGTCTGGCGAAAGTTAGACAGCGTTCCTGACCTGAATGCCCTCGACGAGGAGCTCCCCCTACCGAATCAGCAATGGCTGGCATGGATGGGCTATGGCCAGACCTGGAAACCGGAGGAACTGATTCTGGCACTGCAGAACCTGCAGAAGAGCGAGGTCAAACGGATCAAGACTGAGCTCGGCTACATGAGCAACGTCAACGTGAGCTTCACACAGCTACGCCACAAGGCCGAGCACGCCATCCAAGCCAAGAACTGGAGTGAAGCCCAAAATCTGCTGATGCTGGCGACCCTAATGCGACCAACCCACCGCAACGTCGCCAGGCGCCTTATAGCAGTGGAACAACGGAACCGCCTGTTCAGGCGACTTCTCCTCATCCTGACCCACAGGAAGGTGGGGTAACGTCACACGGTTATCCAGCAGAGAGGAATAGGGCGGACTGTGAAGGCGATCCAGATTGAGCGGAACTTCACCCAGTTCGTTGTCTTCTCAGAAGACACAATCCTGTCAGCTCTGGGCAAGATCACCGCCAACAAGGCGCGGCTCATTTTCGTCATCTCCGAGTCCGGCATCCTGCAGGGAGTAATGACCGACGGTGATTTCCGGCGCTGGGTTGCAGGATGTGGCGAGATCGATCTCAACCGTCCGGTGACGGCAGCGATGAACCCCGACTGCCTCCATGCAGCGGAAGGGACTCCGCCCAGCGAGTTGGCTGGTCTGCTGACCTCCAAGATCATCGCCCTGCCACTGCTGGACAACCATGGCCGCATCGTGGCGGTCGCACGACCGGCAAGCGACGGCCTGCAACTCGGTGACCGGCGCATCGGAGCCGGCGAAGCGAGCTTTGTGATTGCGGAGATCGGCAACAACCACAACGGTGACCTCGACATCGCAATGCGGCTGATCGATGCCGCCCACATGGCCGGTGCCGACTGCGCCAAGTTCCAGATGCGGGACATGTCGAAGCTGTACAGCAATGCAGGCGACAGCAACGACATGGCGTCCGATCTGGGGACGCAATACACCCTTGATCTGCTGGAGCGATTCCAGCTCAGCGACGACGATTTATTCCGCTGCTTTGACTACGCCGCGTCTAAGGGGCTGGTGCCGCTGTGCACCCCCTGGGATGAAACCAGCCTGGAGAAGCTCAACCGTTGGGGGATGGAAGGCTTCAAGGTGGCCTCGGCGGATTTCACCAACCACACCTTGATCAGTCAGCTAGCCGCCACGGGCAAGCCATTGATCTGCTCCACCGGGATGGCCAGTGAACTGGAGATTCGCTCCGGCATCCGCCACCTACAGCAGGTGGGCGCCAACTATGTGCTTCTCCACTGCAATTCGACGTATCCAACACCGTTCAAAGATGTCAACCTCCGCTATCTCGAACGACTGAGGGATCTGGCGGATGCACCGGTGGGCTATTCCGGCCACGAACGGGGTATCGAAGTGCCGATTGCAGCGGCAGCCCTCGGCGCCGCCGTGATTGAGAAACACATCACCCTGGATCGTGGGATGGAGGGGAACGATCACAAGGTGAGCCTGCTTCCGGATGAATTCGCCCAGATGATGCAGGGCATTCGCCGGGTCGAGGAATCGATGGGGCAAGGCGGTGAACGCAGCATCAGCCAAGGCGAGATGATGAATCGGGAGGTGCTGGCCAAGAGCCTGGTGGCCGCCTGTGATGTTCCCGCTGGAACCGAGATCACCGAGGCGATGGTGAGGATCCAGAGCCCAGGCCAGGGACTGCAGCCGAACCGGCTGGGTGATCTGATCGGGCGACGGTTGCCTGTAGCCAAGAGCCAGAGGGAGGTGTTCTTTCCATCGGATCTGGAGACACCGGCCGCCACACCGCGGAAGTACCGCTTCGATCAACCCTTTGGCATGCCTGTTCGCTATCACGACATCGCGGTGTTCTCGCAGGTCAGCAACCTCGATCTTGTGGAGATTCACCTCAGCTACAAGGACCTGGAGGTGAACCTGGATGAGGTTTTGCCGGAACGGCAAGGCATGGGACTCGTGGTCCATGCGCCGGAGCTGTTCGCCGGGGATCACACTCTGGATCTGTGCACCGACGACACCAGCTATCGCCAGCATTCGATCGCTGAGCTGCAACGCGTCATCGATATTTCACGGGATCTGAGGAATCGCTTTGCCTGCCCGGAGCCCGTGCTGCTGGTCACCAACGTGGGTGGGTTCTCCGAGCACCGGCATCTGGACAGAGAGGAACGCCAACCCCTGCGAGAACGTTTAATCGAAAGCCTCAAACAGTTGAATACAGCCGGCGAAGTGGAGATCATTCCGCAGACGATGCCTCCCTTCCCCTGGCACTTCGGCGGTCAGCGTTATCACAATCTTTTCGTCGACACCGAATTCATCCGCAGCTTCTGCGAAGAGCAGAGCATGCGCGTCTGTCTCGACG
>WTHL01000270.1 GCA_011523155.1 Synechococcus sp. PL34863bin_39
CGTCCACGCTCAGAGATCGGCGGAAGGCGCCGCTGAGGAGTGCCACATCGGCCGGGGCCTGCGCCGCCGGGGCGAGGGCGGGGCCGACCCCCGTGATCATCAGTCCGAGGGCTGCTGAGGTCGCCAGCAACTTGCGGCGCCGAGACTTGCCTGAATCGTTCACAGCGGAGGTGCCCTCAGTGGATGACTGGGCGAAAGTTAGCCGGGAATTCCGGCGGCCACCTTCACCAGTCGGACAACGCCACGTTCCGCAAGCCCCCGGGCCATCTGTGCACCCATCTGGCGTGCATCGGGCTCCCGGACCAGGCGGGGAAGACGCTTGAGCACGAGATCAGGGCTGAATCCCGGCAACTGCTGCAGCACCGCCAGCAGCTGGCGAACCGGTTCCAGATCGAGCATCGCGTTCTGTTCGATCTCCGCTGCACCCATCGAACTGATGGCGGCCGGCTGCAGGGCAAGGGGCAGGCGCCGGCCCAGGCGTTTCACGGTGAGCCAGCCCAGGGCATCAATCCTCTCCACCACAGCATCCACCAATTGCGTCCGCAGCATTCCTCCATTGGCGGAGAAGAGGAAGTCGAGAACCTGATCGAGGAGCGTGTCGAGGTCGAGCTGGGCCTGGCTGGCGGCACTGGCCATCAGATTTTCAAGACGGGCCCATCGGAACGCTTCCCCTTCAAACAGCATTTCCTTGAGGCTCTGACGCAGCTGCGGATCGGGGTCCTCCATCAGCCGCCTGGCGAAGTAGGGATAGGCAGCTCCGAGGATCTTGAAGTCGGGATCGACGCTCAGGGCGATTCCCTCGAGGGTGACCAGGGAGCGGATGATCAGCGCGTAATAAGGCGGCACCCGGAAGGGGAATTTGTACATCACCCCCGACATGTCGTCGGTGACGCTCTTGAAGTCCATGCGATTCACCCCCATCTCCAATGCCTGGCTGAAGACGGATTCGAAGGCTGGAACGATCGGTTCGAGATTGACGTCTTCCGCCAGGAATCCAAGGGTGACGAAGTCCTTGGAGAGTTTGGAGAAATTGCGGTTGACCAGGTGCACCACCGCCTGAATCAGGCCTGTCCGGGACTCCCGGCTCACCTCGCTCATCATGCCGAAATCGAGGTAGCAGAGCCTGCCGTCCTCCAGGGCGAGCAGATTGCCCGGATGCGGGTCGGCGTGAAAGAACCCGTGCTCCAGCAGCTGCTGGAGGCTGCAGCTCACCCCCACTTCCACCATGTCGTTGGGATCAATGCCGAGCTCCTTGACGGCCTCGAGGTTGGTGAGCTTCACCCCGTCGATCCACTCCATGGTCAGCACCCGTCGGCTGGTGGCATCCCGGTAGATGGTGGGGACGGCGATCCTGGCGTTGTGGCTGTGGAGGTCGCGGAATTTCTCAGCGTTGCTCGCTTCATTGAGGTAGTCCATCTCCTCGAACACGCGGCGGCCCAGTTCATCGATCAGGGCCACGAGATCGCTGCGGATCAGGCCGATGTTGCGGTTCAGCCAGGCGGCGATGTTGCGCACGATGTACAGGTCCAGCGTGATCTGTTCCCGCAGTCCGGGACGCTGCACCTTCACAGCCACCGCCTGCCCGCCCTTCAGAACGCCGCGGTGCACCTGCCCCAGGGACGCCGCTGAAATCGGATCCCGGTCGAGCTGTTCGTAGATCGCATCCACGGGTGCACCGAGATCCTCTTCGATGCAGGCCATGGCCAGATCGCTGTCGAAGCCCGGCAGCTGATCCTGGAGCTGGGCCAGTTCCTCCAGCAGCACCGGTGGCACGATGTCGGGCCGCGTTGACAGGGCCTGGCCCGCCTTGATGAAGGCGGGCCCCAGGTCCACCAGCAGTGCCGCACATTCGTGGGCCCGCGACCGGGCCCGGTCTGGATGTTTCAACAGGCCGAGAAGCCAGTCGGTGGCAAGACCCAGCAGCAGCAGTCCGATTGGGACCAGGGTCTGCCAGAGCCTGCGCAGCAGGCGCTGGGGATGGCCGGCGTAGATGCGTGTGATCGCGGCCGGGTCGTAGCTCAGCAGCCCAGCCGCTTCAATGAAATCGCCAAGTTCCTGTTCGATCACCGCCGGCATTGCCAGTGACCCCCTTCTAAACGAGCTGGGCAGCCGCTACGGTCAACCGGACGACGGGGAGCTGCCGTGCTGACCGGTCTGCGACTCGAGAAGATTGCTCTGATCGACAGCCTGGAGCTGGATTTTTCCGCTGGGTTCACGGTTCTGACCGGTGAAACCGGTGCGGGAAAGTCGCTGTTGCTCGACGCCCTCGACGCGGTTCTCGGTGGACTGCAGGGAACCTCCGCCTCCCGACTGGTGCGCAGCGATGCTCCCCGGGCTTGCATTGAGGCGCGATTTCAGCCAGGGACCGCGGCGCAGACGTGGTTGGAGGATCAGCAGCTGTGGGCCGGGACGGAGGAGGACCAGGAGGAGCTGGTGGTCTGCCGCGAGTGGCGGCGTCAGGACGATCGCCTCTCGAGCCGGTCCCGCATCAATGGCGTGGCGGTCAACCGTCAGCAGATCCTGGCGCTGCGTCCCCTGCTCATTGATCTCACCGTTCAGGGGCAGACCCAGCAGCTCGCAAGGCCCGGTCAGCAGCGCCGCTGGCTTGATCGTCTGGGCGGTGCGCCCCTGAACGCTGCAGCGGCTGAGGTGCACCGGTGCTGGTTGCAGTGGCGGGATGCCTCCGGGCGTCTGGATGATGCCCGGGCCCAGGCTGAGCAGCTGCAGGATCAGCTGGAGGAACGTCAGGCGTTGCTCCAGGACCTGGAGGCCGCGGCTCTGGATGACCCTGATGAGCTGCGTCAGCTCGGAGCGGAGCAGGACCGACTGGTCCACGGGGTGCGACTGCAGGAGGGTCTGGCCCAGCTGATCGGACGTCTGCAGGACGGAGCCGATCAGGCCCCTTCCGCCATCGACCATCTGCTGGCCTGCTGCCATGAACTGCAGCAGATGCAACAGCTTGATGCCTCCCTTCAGCCCCTCGCGGAGCGTTGCCTGGATCTCGAGGCGACCCTGCGGGACCTCACCCAGGACCTGGAGCGGTACGGGTCTGGCCTCGACAGTGACCCGGCCCGTCTGAGCGAACTGCAGGATCGTCTGGCCCAGCTGAAACGTCTGGAGCGTCGGCACGGCAGAGACCTTGCGGGGCTGTGTCAGCTCAGAGATGGGTTGCGGGAGCAACTGGTGGAGGGGGGCGGTGATGCCCTGCTCGAGCAGCTTGCCGCCGCTGAGGCATCGGCACGTCTGGCCCGTGACCGGGCGAATGCGTCGCTGCGTGACCGTCGCCGGACCGCCGCTGAGGCGCTTCAGCACACGCTTCTCGACCATCTGCGGCCGATGGGGCTGGCCAATGTGCGTTTTGAGGTTGCCGTCACCGCCTGTGATCCGAGTGAGCACGGCGCTGATGCGGTGCAGTTCCTGTTTTCGGCGAATCCCGGCCAGCCCCTGGCTCCCCTTGCCGAGGTGGCCTCAGGAGGGGAAATGTCCCGCTTCCTGCTGGCGTTGAAGACCTCCCTCGCTGGCGTTGATGGCTCCAGTTCCCTGTTGTTCGATGAAATCGATTCAGGCGTGAGCGGTCGGGTCAGCGGCGCCATGGCCACGTTGCTGCGCTCGATGGCACGGCACCGCCAGGTCTTCTGCGTGACCCATCAGCCCCTTGTGGCCGCGGCCGCCGATCATCATTTCCGGGTCAGCAAAGCCGTTGTTGAGGGGCAGACCCGGTCGCGAGTGTCCCAACTGCGGGACACTCAGGAGCGACAGGCGGAACTCGCGGAACTGGCGGGGGGTGACCTGGGCGAGGCGAAGGCCTATGCGGCGAGCCTGCTCGATCAGAACGCGGCCTGACTCGCTGAACGCCCGGTCTTCGTAGACTCGCGGGCTGCTGATCAGCGCTGCATGCGTCCTGCCGCCGCCAAGACGAAGCGCTCTGCGTCCGAGGAACCCGTGAACCTGAGCGGGGGGTCCCTCGAGGACGTGATCCGGGTGCGGGGTGCCCGTCAGCACAACCTCAAGAACGTGGACGTCACCATCCCACGCAACAAGATGGTGGTGTTCACGGGGGTCAGCGGCAGCGGCAAGAGCTCCCTGGCCTTCGACACGATCTTCGCTGAGGGCCAGCGCCGTTACGTGGAGAGCCTCTCCGCCTACGCGCGGCAGTTTCTGGGGCAGGTCGACAAACCGGATGTCGATGCCATCGAAGGCCTGTCGCCGGCCATCTCCATCGACCAGAAATCCACCAGCCACAACCCACGCTCCACGGTGGGCACGGTGACGGAGATCCAGGATTATCTGCGTCTGCTGTTCGGTCGCGCCGGCGATCCCCACTGCCCGCAGTGCGATCGGGCGATCCGCCCCCAGACCATCGACGAGATGGTGGATCAGATCCGCACGCTGCCGGAGGGCACCCGCTATCAGTTGCTTGCCCCCGTGGTGCGCGGCAAGAAAGGCACCCACAGCAAACTGATCAGCGGCCTCGCCGCTGAGGGATTCGCCCGGGTTCGCATCAATGGCGAGGTGCGCGAGCTTGCCGACAACATCGAGCTCGACAAGAACCACCTGCACAGCATTGAGGTGGTGGTGGA
>WTHL01000285.1 GCA_011523155.1 Synechococcus sp. PL34863bin_39
GTTCTGGATCTTCGTGAGCAAGCCGATATGTATTGGACTGGAGGGTGGCATTGAGGTTGTTGGCAACTAGAGCCACGTCAGAGCTGAGTTCTTCAGGCCTGGGAGTGTCGGGTTCATTCATAAAGCATTGCTTCGAATTAAATCTCAGTTGTTCAGTGTCTAGAGCACATTGGCGGCAAGTTCGGCAAGTGCGCTCCGTTCTCCTTGGAGTAGAGTTGTGTGAGCAACTAATGGCTGGCCTTTCAGTTTCTCGACGAGCCAAGTCAGTCCGTTGCTTTCTGCATCAACATAAGGGTTGTCAATTTGGAAGGGGTCGCCAGTGAAGACAATTTTTGTTCCTTCGCCGACCCTCGTCACGATCGTTTTAACTTCGAGAGGTGTGAGGTTCTGGGCCTCATCAACGACCATGAATTGATTTGGTATTGATCGCCCGCGGATCGTGTTGATGGCTTCGACTTCAAGAATGCCCATACCCTGAAGGTCTGTCCAGGAATTCCGAGGCTCATGAGCTTGCTGTTTACTGCGTTGTCTCTTGTCCTGTCCCGGAACTGTTCCCGTTATAAAGTCAATATTATCAATGATTGGTTTCATCCACGGTCCAAGTTTCTCCTCAAGAGTTCCAGGCAAATAACCTAGATCTCGACCGAGTGAAATCGGAGGCCGTGTAACTAATAATCGCGCATAGTGTTGGATATCCGCGACTTGGTGTAAACCCGCGGCTAATGCAAGCAGGGTTTTGCCTGTTCCCGCCTTTCCGACAAGCGTCACAAGCGCCACATTTGGATCAAGCAGGATGTCAAGAGCGAAGTGTTGCTCACGATTCCGTGGCTTGATGCGTCCCAAACGAGCCCGTTGAAGCCATTGCAGTGATTTCAGGGTTCCAGAATCTCCTTGATGACGGCATAGGAATGTGTGGTTTTTATTTTGCTCATTGATAAGCATCACCCCTTCATTTGGGTGTAAAGGATTGTCCTTAAGTATTGGAATCTCAAAGGTGCTGATTGATTCTTCGCTCTGAACTTTTTTGATTGCTTCTGTTCCTGTGCCGATTTCTCGGAATCCTGGGTAGAGGTCGTCAATGGCAACGTTATCACTCACATAGTCTTCCGCTTTTAGTCCAACTGCATCCGCTTTTATTCGAAGATTAATATCTTTGCTGACTAGTAAAACATCTGGCGGATCTTGAAGTCCGCTGCAGCGCATCTGCTCCAATGCAACGGCTAAAATATTGTTGTCACCGCCTCCACCTTGGAGTTCAATTGGTAATTGTTTGAGCGTTTCTTGTCGACAGAACGAGACTTGTAATGTCCCTCCTTGTGTTCCTTCCAGTGGGACGCCATCGGCAAGATTCCCTTTTTCTCGATGAGCATCAAGAAACCTTGAGATTCGACGCGCATTTCTGCCTTTTTCCGATGAATCTCTTTTGAAACGATCTATCTCTTCGATGACTTGTATGGGCAGAACAACGCTCTTTGGTCCAAACCGAGTGGGAGCTTCAGGATCATGGAGTAGCACATTGGTATCAAGAACAACAATAGAGTTTTTCATGTTATTCGATTAGTTGTCTTTGGTCAGCGCTGATCTACCCTTTGTCTGGGCATAGATTCATAATTTGTTGACGAATATGCTCAGCATATATAGTCGCTTTGCGCGGCTGGATTTGCTTCGCATCTTTGCTTTAAATTGTTGCCGCGCTGACTTGCCTCTTTTGGAGTGGCTCCTCTTTTGAGGCTCGGTTTTTCTAGATCAATCGGTAGGCATACATCCAAGAAGCCAGTACAGACTGTGATCATTGCCAACCTCCCAACTGACTCATCTCTACTCCTCTGGGAGGGAAAAGCAATAGGTACTTTACCCATCTATTGAGTTTTCTCTTTTTCCTCAGTATCGTTGGTCTGATTATTTAGAGAGTTACTACGGATCAACAAGAGCAACGAGATGACGATATTTTGATCGTATTTAAGAATCCCTTGATGAGATCTCTTGGTTTAGCAACAAGTTCACCTCAGGCCTGATTGCGCATCGGGTTAAAGGGCGCGATCCTAGCCGCACTCTTTCGATCAGTCATCCACTTTTGCACAAACGGATCAGCTGCTTAGGCATTGCGGGTTTCATCATGGGATGCGGCTGCAAGACCTGATGGTGTGACAGGTTCTCCGGTCTTTTGCTGGCAGACAAATCTCAAGATCGGTTTCCTTCCCTGTTCTCCAGTGCCTCTATGCGGTAGACAAGAGGTGTGAAGGGAGGTTGCTATGGAAATTGCACTTTTGCTTATCCTCGTCGCTGATCTTTCTGCTATGGGAATCAGTGCCACGCTGGCAGGTGAATTATTGTAGAAGGGAGCTCGATCATGATCACTGCAATTGTCTATGCCCTTTTCGGCTTGATGGCCGTAATGTTGTTCTTCGCAATCATTATCGGTGAAGTTCGTTTTCTGAGGCATTAACTGAGTTTGATGAGTAGTCTCTCCTGTTATTTTGTTGAATGCATAGTTCGCCCTTTTGTCATTTTTGTATTTTGTGCAGGTTGTCTGAAAAGACTTTTCGCGTCAGGACATCGTTGCTTTTGACCTTGTGTGTAAATTTTATGATCTTTGTTGTGTTCGGTTCTGCCTCGCGGTTGATGATTGGCGGTTATCTTGGCCTTCCTTCATATCCCATTGGAGGGTAGATGAAGTCAAGAGCGCTGCAAGAGGACAGTATTCATAAAATTGTGGATTATTTTTCCTGAAAAATTAAACTGCTCAGCTGTCCTGAGTGTGCAGCTTTCGTTGCAGCTTTCTTATCCGTATCTTGGACAAACAGTCAAGGTCTTTTGTGCCTGCTTCTTTCACTGTCGTTCACCTTGTCTCGAAGAGGTCTGTGAAGTTGGTGAGATCTGCGTGAGGAAGCATCGATCTCATCAGTTCAATAGCCGTCAAAATACTGAGCCATCAGGATCCAACCTGCTGTTAGGACTAATGCAATCGCTTTGACGCTATGGCAATTCATCCATCTGACCTGGGTTCTGACTTCGTCTCCTCAGGTCGCAGATTGATCACCCAGCTGTCCTCAGATCCCTTGTTGAACACGCTTCATGAGCAGAGACAGAGGCGTCAGCAGTGGCTTCGCTACCTCGAGTCAATTCACGCAGGGATCTAGGTCTGCAATGTCGTTCTCAAGCCTTCTTCCCACCCTGATTGGCGGCTTTCTCCTTGGGTTTGTCTTCACAGGATTCAATCTACCGCTACCGGTTCCCCCATTAGCTGGAATCATTGCCGGATTGGCCTGTCTTGCTGGATCAACAACGTTTGATTTTGTCCGTCATCATTGGCTGTCTTGACACTAAGATTCCATTCGCTATTCAATTGAATCTTTTGGGATCAATCATTCAAAATTTTCCTTTTATGTAATTGCTGCTTTCTGGCAGAGATAATCGATAGAGACCGCTCACATCTTTGCAGTGCACCTTACTATTTATCTTCAGTTTAAAAGGCCCGGCAAAATAATCCATATTTCTGCTTTTTAGTGGGGTTTACGATGATTTGATTTGAGACTGCCGCGTTGGTCAATATCCATGACCACGTCGCATTCGAGGAGCATCGCGATAGGGCTGAGTTCCGATTGCTGGGGGCGCTTGACGCTTGTCTTCGGCATCAGTCGCTCCTGTGGCATGGGCCAAAGCCTCACCAAACCATCTCAGAAGTCCTTTCATAAATCACCTCTTCGACTATCGCCTTTCTACACCCGAGGGATCTGACTTGTCACTAGGTATTTAATCGAAGGCAGTTTCAATCGTCTCTCGCGTTTGGTTGTTCTAGCGATGGCTCAGAGTCCCAGCCGATTCCAGAGCCTATGCCTGACTCCTCCCTGAGTCACTTCCCGATGTATCAGGACCTCTCCATCGATGAATTTACGCTTCTTAAGTGAACTCAATGCAAGCTTCCACAGTGACTCCAAAAGACTTTCTCCTCTTGGCCTGAGCTTATATGCCTAGGTTGTTTATTCCGCTTCATATTCGGTTTGAGCTTTCTGAATGTATGGAATACGATCCTATGGCGTTAAGGAGAAGGACGATGTCTTTACTTCCATCTCATGTCATAACCACTAGAGATGGCGATACGGTTCACGCCTTTGTTGGCGATAACGGGGGTATTTATCGAACGTGTAGTGGCAGTCGATGTGCTTATTGTACTGATATAGAAACAGCCAGAGCTTATCTCAGCTATTGGCGCCGAAAGCCAACACTGGATGTTGTTTAGTTGGTTCCTCGCTCTTTTCCTATATTAAAATTATTGCTCCCACGAGTTGATGCACCCAAATATTTATCCGTGTTTGTAAGGGCATGTGCTCAACTTGCTCATAGCGTATGTCGTCTCCTTGGTTTCTCTTATGGATTCGAAGAAGCGTATCCCATTTGCGCTTAACTCAGGATTCTAGTGTCTTCATGTTATTCAATTTTTTTATGTCAGTCTGACAGGCTAATGGTATCACACCCTGTCCTTTGTTCGCAGGATAATTTGAAGCTTGATCCCAGCCACCATTTCGAAAGTAGCCTTTGATTTTTGATGTTTAATTTCCAGATTTTGTTTTGCCCT
>WTHL01000188.1 GCA_011523155.1 Synechococcus sp. PL34863bin_39
GCGTAGGCGTTCATCTGTGACGAGAGGACCCCTCCGATCCAGACGCCGAACCCCATCACCCCATCGTTCTCAACCGGATGGAAGACGATGTCGTTGTGGAGCAGGAAGTTGTCCTTCGACCCTGCGACGGCGGTGTTCCATTTCCGCGGCAGGTTGGAATATTCGGGATTCCCCTCAGCGTTGTTGGTGAGGAAGTTGTTGAGCTCGTTCGTGAAGGGACGGGTGTCGACGATCTCTTCGGGATCAATTCCCGCCAGTGGGTTGCCGGTGACGTTGCGTGGATTGTCGAAGCCTGACTGAATGGTGCTCAGACCTGCCTCCTTGAGGCGCTTGAGAATCTCCGGCAGATCGCTGAGCAGAACGCCCCGAACCTGCAGGTTCTGGCGGGTGGTGATATCGCAGCTGCCGTTTTCCCCATAGCGTTCCACGATCGATCCAACCACCCTCAGCTGCTGGGCATTGAGGATCCCGTTGGGGACACGCAGACGAAGCATGAACTTGCCCGGTGTTTTCGGGCGCCAGAACATGCCGTACCACTTGAGTCGGAGTTGAAGGTCGGTTTCGTCGACCTGCTCCCAACCCATTTCCGCGAACTTTTCGATTTCGCTGCCCACGAGCAGGCCGTCTTTCGCAGCCTTGTTCTGCTCGATCTTGTTGAGCTTTCGTCCTTCCAGATAGGGCCTGGATGGTGCGCTGCTGATCATGGTCGCGTTGAGGTGATTGGAACGGTGGATGTGCTGAATTGACGGACCGGTGTGAAAAGCGTCGAGTCCGTCAGCAACTGCGGCACCTCAAAACGAAAAGGAGCGCCGGGTGGAAGTTGTTTAGCGATCTGGGTTGGCGTGTCGCGGTAGCGGTTGGAACCAAAAGCGCTTGAGCTACCAGGGTTTTGGTGATGGTCGCTACCAAGTGGCGTGCGGCTTTCTGCGTCGATGCGTTGATGTCATCCCGCAAGCCCTTCTCAGTACTGACGCCCGACCTCGCCCAGCATGCGAACGGCGCCCTGCCGGATCATCGACCAGACCTTCTTCATGGCCTCGAGGTCCTGATCCAATTCGGACCGACCGCGGTTGGCTGCGTATCGGTCACGCTCGTCCCAGTCATGGGTGGCATGGCGACCGTCGAAGCGATCGTTGTAGGGGTCGTCGTATCGGCTGTCGTAGCGGTCCTCGTATCGGTCGTCGTATCGGCTGTCGTAGTGATCGTTGACGTGCTCCTCATGGCGAACGTCGCTGTGGCGGTTGAACGGCCGCTCGAAGCGATCTTCAAAACGTCCTCCGCGATCAGTGCCCCCGTAAACCATTGCGTCCTCCGCGGGGTGATCGGCGCGCCTGCGCTCCTGGTGCGCGTCAGGGTCCTGGTCGAAGCGTGTCTCGAGGTGCTGTCGTGCAGGGACCGCCACGGCATCGTCCTGCAGTCGGGCCTCCTGCCCGGCCATGCGTCCCAGCTGCTGAGAACCGCGACCGCGCCGCGAGCTGGCCTGGATGGCCAGACGTCGTTGACTCGGTGCCGGCCGTCGTCGCTGACTCGTCATGATGGATTCTGAAATGGCTATCGATCCGCTGACTTCATCAGTGTCTGGGGCACGGCAGCCGTGGCCGTTGCTACTGAATCGTCCTTTCGGGTATTCGTTGCCACCGTCTGCGCTGGCGAAACCGCGCTCCGTTCCCGCTGTTCTGCGGCTGGTCGTGCACGGACGCAGCGGTGGTGAGATTCCTGCCTGCCTGACCGATCTGGCCGCTGACCTGGCCCTGCGTCGTGGTGCTCCGGTGGAGCTCGAAGCACTGACGGCTGATCCGGTGCCATCGCAGCCCGGTGTTGAGTACTGGCTGATGCCTCTGCTGCTGCTCCCCGGCAGCCACGTGCGCTCGGATCTGCCAGAGATTCTCCGGCGCATGCGTGCCGGTGGTTCCCGGGTCACGCCCGTGCCGTTTCTGGGTGCATGGTCTGGATGGTGGCGCCTGCTGCGCTTCTGGATCGAGGCGCGTGAGGGCACCGGACAGCAGGCCGTCGTCGTGCACCATCCCCTGCGTCCAGGCCTCTCGGCCCGCTATCTCGCCATGCTTCAGCGGGAGTTGGGTTGCACACTTGTGTCGGCTGATACCTGGGAGGCCCATCTCAGGGAGCATCCTTCCGCATGTCCTCTCCCGTTGGCCCTGGCACCCAACCGGATGGCGGAGTCGTTGCGGCAGGCTGGTGGACTGCCCTCACTGCTGGATGACCCCCAGCTGCGCTCCGGTCTGATCACCCTCCTTTCCGTTCTTTCGTGACTGATTCGTCTTCGGGTGCTGCTGTGGGCACCGTGTATCTCGTGGGTGCGGGGCCGGGTGATCCGGAGCTGCTCACGCTCAAGGCCCATCGCCTCCTGCAGAGCTGTGATGCTCTCGTTTACGACTCCCTGGTGCCGAAGGAGGTTCTCGACCGGGTTCCCGACGATTGCGAGCGCCATTTCGTCGGCAAGCGTCGCGGCCATCACTCCGTGCCTCAGCCCAGCACCAACGCGGTTCTGGTGGAGTTGGCGCAGCGCCATCGTTGCGTGGTGAGGCTCAAGGGGGGTGACCCCTTTCTCTTCGGCCGCGGTGGTGAGGAGGCGGCCTTCCTCATCGAGCGTGGTGTTGCCGTTGAAGTGGTGCCTGGAGTCACCTCCGGAATCGCTGCGCCTGCCTACGCCGGCATTCCGGTCACCCATCGTCGGGCCGGTTCTTCGGTCACCTTCGTGACCGGGCATGAGGAGATCGACAAGCGTCGCCCCTCAGTGAACTGGCGCGCCCTGGCCTCATCCAGTGATGGGCTCGTGATCTATATGGGTCTGCACAACCTGCCGCGCATCGCGGAGGAGTTGATGGCCGGTGGGCTCGCGTCCGAGACCCCTGTGGCGCTGATTCAGCAGGGCACCGTAGCGGGTCAGCGCTGTCTCACGGCCACCCTCGCCACGGTCGCGGATGCATCCCGCGCCCAGGGCTTTGCGTCTCCCTCGATCGTGGTGGTGGGTGATGTGGTGAACCAGCGGGTCGAGGCCTGCGCCCCCGAACCTGCGCCCGTCACGATGCCGATCCCCTTCTAGCCCTTCGCAGGCTGGTCGATCGGTTCCTTCAGCCTCGGCAGTAGCTGCACCAGATTGCAGGGGCGGGTCTCAAGGCACAACTGGGAGCTGATCAAACGGTCCCATGCGGTCTGCACCGCATCCAGCGATCCGGGCAGTGCAAAGAGGATCGTGCCGTTGGCGACACCGGCCAGGCAACGGCTCTGCAGGCTGCTGGTGCCGATCGTTTCGAACGACAGCACGCGGAACAGCTCTCCGAACCCGTCAATGGTCTTGTCCAGCAGTGGCTGGATCGCTTCAGGAGTCCCGTCTCGCCCGGTGAGTCCGGTGCCGCCGCATGTGATCACGACGTCGGTTGTCGGATCAGCGATCCAGCGGCTGACCACGGCGCGCACCTGGTAGCGGTCATCCGGGCAGATGCTCCGCTCCTGGAGCTGATGGCCGGCCCCCTGCAGCTGCTCCTGCAGCCACGAGCCGCTGGTGTCATCCGCGAGTGTTCGCCGGTCTGACACCGTGAGCAGGGCGATGCGGAGGGTCAGAGCTGAGCCTGCAACTGCATGGACGCTAAAACCAATCTGTACCCCGTGGAGATGGTGATGGACCCCAGCGGACCCGGATCGGTGAGGGTGTTGCTGTTCGCGGCTCTCAGGGATCAGGCCGGCTGGGGTGAGCGGGTGATGCCTCTGGCGTCTGCGGATCAGACGGCGCTCGACCTCTGGCATGCCCTCAATCTCGGGCCCTGGTCCTCTGCGGTGCGGGTGGCGGTCAATCAGACCCTGGTGGCACCGGATCAGCCCGTGGCGGCGGGCGATGAGCTCGCCTTTCTGCCTCCCTTCACCGGTGGTTGAGATGGTGAGCGCGCGCAAGGTTGTCAGCACTGAGCCCGGGGCGGTGGAGGTCGAGATTCAGGCCCAGGCATTCGAGCCATGGCGTCGTCTGGAGCAGTGGTGCGTCGGTGCAGCGGCCCATGCGGTGTTCCTCGGCTCGGTTCGTTCCGAGGATCAGCTCGGAGTTCCCCTGGATGCCCTGGAGCTGGTGCATTACCCGGGGATGTGTGAGCGGCGGATTCACGACGATGCGGAACGGATCCGACAGGCGCACGGTGCCGACAGGGTGCTGGTGCTGCACCGGGTGGGGCGTCTCCCTCCCGGTGAGCCGATCGTGCTCGTTGCGGTCAGCGCGGATCGACGGGGAGCGGCCCAGCGCTGCTGCTCTGCGGTTCTTGAAGCCCTCAAGCACGATGCCCCCTTCTGGAAGCGGGAGTGGCGTGGCGGTGAGGGGGTCTGGCTGGCCGGCAACACGCCGCTCTGAGGCGTTGCCTCCCTCCGGTCAGAGCGCCTACAGAAGAGGGCGTCGGAGCAGTTGGGCCCACAGCTCTGTGCCGGGGTCCAGGGGGCCGGCGTCCGCCGGGATTTCGAGCAGGAGATCGGCGCCTTGCAGGGAGCCGATCCGCGACGAGGCCTGGGATCCATCGGTGCGTGCCAACAGGGT
>WTHL01000224.1 GCA_011523155.1 Synechococcus sp. PL34863bin_39
GAGGAAGCGGTTGAATCGTTGCCCGCTCTCTGGAAGCAGCGGCAGCGCTGGGCGGAAGGTGGTTTGCAGCGCTTCTTCGATTACTGGCCCAAACTCACGTCCGGCACCCTCGCCGGTCGGCAAAAGCTCGATCTGGTCTGCTTCTTCCTGCTGCAATACGTCCTTCCACTGCTCTCTTTCGCTGACTTGATCACCAGCCTGGTGTTGCGCAGTGCTCCTGTGTATTGGCCGCTGTCGATCGTGGCCTTCAGTGTGTCGGGCCTGGCCTATTGGCGTGGGTGTCGCCGGGTGAGCGAAGGGCCTGAGCTGCCCCGGCCCGGGGTGATCAACCTGTTGCTGGCCATTGCCTATCTCGGCCACTGGTTTGTGGTGATCCCGTGGGTGACCTTGAAAATGGCGCTCTTCCCCAAGCGGCTGGTCTGGGCCAAGACCAGCCATCGCGGCGAACTCTCGGCTTAAACCCGCTTACTGCACCATTCCCCGTTCGGCGGCTTCGGCGTAGCGCAGCAGGTTGGGATCTGTGCGTTGCGTGGTGTTGAGGAAGTGCCGCACGATGCCCGCAGCCTCTGGGTAATAGCTGCGCAAGTGCCCCAGCCCGTGTAGGGCGCTTTCAACGCAGCACACATTGCTGAGATTCAGGCATTGGCGCATCACATCGGCCACTGCGGCGTAAATCTTCTCTTTGTGGGGATTGCGCTCACACCAGCTCAATGGAGTTTCATCCCAGAAGTGAAAGCACACCTGATCGAGTTTGCTGCCGGGCGTGCAGCGCGCATTCAGGCAATCGCGAAACAGGGTGGCCATCGCTGCAATTGCCTTCAGTTTCAGTTCGATCTCGACCTCGCCGTCACGCAGTGCATAGGCGTAGATGCAGTTGGAATCAAACACGAAATGCAGCCCATGGGCGATTTGAAGCTCGGAATAGGGGGCGAGTTCGGTCTCGGCGGTGGCGCAGAGACGATGGGTGTAATGCACCGTTTGTGCATCCGTTAACAGCATCATTGGGCTGTCGTCGAAGCGCCATTGGCCCTTGGGGTCATCGCGATCAAACAGGAACCGAATCCAGCGTTGGAACTTCGGATCGTCATCCCAGGTGATGCGTCGAGCGGCTTGCTTTTGTTTGCGCCGTGTCATTGATGAGCCGTTGTGCTGCGCTCACCCTGCTGCTACTGACGAGTGGACTCCGTGTGGAAGTGCTCGTTGGGATGTGATCTCCCTCACGCCTGATCGTCAGGCCTCCAGATCGACATCCACCACCTGGCCATTGAAGAACTCCGCGAAGCGCTTCACCTTGTCGTCCATGGGGGAACTCATCGGCCGGGGTGGAGCCGCTGTTGCATTGCTTTCGGGACTGGGTGCCGCTGCTGCGGGGGCCGGGGTTTGCGGCAGTTGGGGTGCCGGTGCTGCGGACGGAGGCGCAGACGCTGCGGGTTGTGCTGGTGGGGAGACCGCCGCTGCGCTGGGCGCAGTTGGCGGAGAGGACGCAGGGGTTGGAGACGGTGAGGTGGTGGTTGCGACAGGCGCTGGGGCTGCTGCCGCCGCTGCAATCGTTGGGCTGGGAGGACTACTGGGAGGAGTTGAAGGGGGGGCGGCTCCTGGAGCTGGCGTGGCTGGGGTGATGGCACCGGCATGGCTTTCCAGCACGAGTTGACGGTTGCCCCCGCAGGCCCGGGCGATCGCTTGCTCCAGCAGGGTGGCCCGGCTCTGCACCATGCCCATCCAGTTGCCAGCCACCTGCACCACGGCGCGGTGGGCATCCATTCGCACCAGCTGGGCCTGCTGCGAGAGCAGCATGCGGGTGGAGGGCAGCTCGAGGCTGCCGAGGATCTGCTGCCACAGCTCCGGCATGTTGGTGCTGGAGGTGGGTGCCGTGTCTGGAGCTGCAGGCGCCGTTGCGTCCTCTGTGGGGGAAGCTGCGCTGCTGGTTTGGGCTCCACTCCCGGTTGGTGGCAACGACACCGCCGGGGTTGCTGGTTGGGCTGCCGCTGCGGGTGTCGGTGCTGCGACGGGCGTTGTTGCGACTGAGGGTGCTGGGGCTGGCGGTGGTTCTGCTGCTTGTGCGACCGGGGGCACGGCTGGAGCCGGGGGGGCGCTTGCCGCGGCCTGTGCGGTGCTGATTGCTGGGGATGGTGTTGTTCTTGGGACTTGCTGCAGGGCCGGGGCAGCAGCAGCGCTGGGTTCGGCCTCGGCCAGCATGCCCATCAGCAGCACTTCCAGCCACAGCCGCGGTTGCACGCTCAGGCGCAGTTGCTGCTCACTGCCCCGCAGGCGGGCTTGCCACTGCAGCAGTCGCTGCCGGCCGATGCGTTTGGCCAGCTCCGGCAGCTGATCGCGGAATTGGGGGGAGACGCTGGTGAGCTCCGGGCGATCGGGCGCCGCCGCCATCAGCACCAGGTCTCGGAGAATTCCGGCCAGGCCCTGAAGCACGGCCCCGGGATCCCGGCCACGGTCCAGCAGGCTGCGGCTGGCCTCCACAAGTTGAAGCGGGTCTCCGCCGGCCAGCGCCTCAGCCAGGGTGATCAGATCCTGTTCCGGGACCGCACCGAGCAGCTCCCAGACGGCATCCGCTTCGATCGGTGCCGGCAGCAGGCTGAGCTGGTCGAGCAGGCTCTCCGCATCGCGCAAGCCTCCCTGGGCCCGCTGGGCCACCACATGGAGCGCTTCGGGTGTGATCGGGATTGCTTCCTGCTCGGCGATCCAGCTGAGATGCTGCTCGAGCGCATCGAGGGGGATGCGGCGGAAGTCGAACCGCTGACAGCGGCTCAGGATCGTGGGGAGCACCCGCTGGGGGTCCGTCGTCGCCAGGACGAACACCACCCGCGGGGGGGGTTCCTCAAGGGTTTTGAGCAGTGCGTTGAACGCTGCGGTGGAGAGCATGTGGCATTCATCCACCACATACACCTTCCAGCGGGCCTGTACCGGTGCGAAGCGGGAGCGCTCGATCAGGTCGCGGATGTTGTCGACACCGGTGTTTGATGCGGCATCGATTTCGATCACATCCAGCGCCGTGCCCGCTGCAATCGTGGTGCAGAGCTCGCAGGTGCCGCAGGGCTCGGGCGTCGGCCCTTCACTGCTGAGGCAATTGAGTGAACGCGCCAGGATGCGCGCGCTCGAGGTTTTCCCGGTTCCCCGAGGCCCACTGAACAGATAGGCCGGCGCGATTCTGTTGCTGCGCAGCGCATGGCCAAGGGTGGCCGCAATCGCGCTCTGACCGACCAGCTGATCGAACCGCTGGGGCCTGTATTTGTGGTGAAGCGGCTGGTAGGCCTGGCTCATGCGCTGCGGGTCGTGCCGCGAGACTACTCAGGCCGTCCGGATTCAGGCAGGGATCGGCGTTGTTCCAGCAGAGCATCGATCCTCTGCTTGAGTTCTTCCACCGCTGCCAGCTCATCCGCCAGGCTCTGGCCACTGAGCAGAAGCCGGCGATCACTGCCATCGCCGGCCTGCTGCAGCAAGGACTCCAGTTTCCTGAGCAGGGTCAGGCGCAGCTGTTCGAGCTTCGAGACTCCCGCCCGGGCCATCTGTCTGGCGTCGTCATCCAGGAGCCCTCGTGCAACGAGGGCTTCAAGTCCTCCGATCAGCGCATTCGGCACCAGACCAGTCCAATGCCGTGCTTTCTCCAGCACGGCATTCACCTGTTCGCTGCGGTGACGTCCGGTTTTGCACCAGGTGGCGAAGTGCTCACAGTTGTTGAACAGCAGGTTGTAGTTCTGTTCGCCGATGCGGCTCATCGCTCGCCTCAGGCTCACGCCGGTCGGTGAGCAATCCGCATAGGGCACCACAGTCAGGGGCTGGCCCTGGCTGAAGTCCAGCAGGGAACTGCGCAGGATTTCGCGGCCCTCCAGGTAGTGGGCCACGGTCCCATCGCCCAGATCAATCCCGTGATGCAGAAACAAACCGTGCTGCCGAGGCACCTGGAGATGATCGGCAGCCGCCATGGCCTCAGGCGGTTTCCTGCTGACGATCGCTGCCCGGCAGGGGCAGCACCTTGCCGCCGGTGTGTTCCTCCACCATGGCCCGAGTCACCGTGAAGGTTTTCACACTCTTGCGTGACGGCAGGTCATACATCAGATCGAGCATCAGTTCCTCAACGATGCCCCGGAGCGCGCGGGCACCGGTCTTGCGCCGATGGGCTTCGGTGGCGATCGCTTCAACGGCCTCCGCGTCAAAATCCAGCTGAACGTTGTCCATGCTCAGCAGGGTTCGGAACTGCTTCACCAGGGCGTCGCGCGGTTCGGTGAGAATCGATTTGAGGGCCGTCTCATCCAGCGGATCCAGAACGGCGCTCACTGGCATCCTGCCGATGAATTCCGGGATCAGGCCATAGCGGACCAGGTCATCGGGCTCCAGATGACGCAGCACCTGAGCGGCCTGAAGATCCCGGCTGGCCCGATTGCGACCGCGGCCGTCGCTGCTGGGCACAAACCCGATGGCATTGCGTCCCATCCGTTTCTGAACCACTTCATCGAGGCCGACGAAGGCACCGCCGCAGATGAACAGGATCTGGCTGG
>WTHL01000160.1 GCA_011523155.1 Synechococcus sp. PL34863bin_39
ATGCGACCCAGTTGCTGATTCAGCTGAACGTGGATGACGACGAGCTGGCCAAGCGCCGTGCCGCCTGGTCGCGAGCGACCCCCAAGTACACCACCGGCATCCTGGGCAAATACAGCCGGCTGGTGTCCTGCGCCAGCGAAGGCGCTGTGACGGATCAACCCTGAACCAGCAGGGCACGCAGCCGGCGTGTGAGGGCCTCCAGCGGAGCCGCATCCTGGGGGGCAGTGCATCGCTGCCCATGGGTGCCATCCATCCACACCGGATGCTGCCCCTGCCAGAGCATCGGGCGCTCGGGCTGATCCCACCAGCACAGCATCAGATTGAGGTCGGAGCCGCTGCGATACACCTCCAGCTCGAGATCCTGATCGACGCAGCGCCCGCCCTGCGGGTCTCGGCATTCCAGTCGGATGTGGAGGTCCTCACCCTGATCGAGCAACGCGTCGAGCGAGGCAGCATGCGTGTCTGCCTCCAGTCCATCCAGACGCACAACGGCATGGAGGAGAGGCTTGCGGCAGACATCGGCAGCGGCAGCGATGCGTGCACTCAGATCCGGCGACGAAGCACCCGGGAACTCGGCCAAGGGCTCCGTCATCAATCAGTAGGCCTCAATCGATCGCAGAAGCAGTCTGATCGGTCCGGCGCGGAACCCCGGGTTCGACGCACCGCCATCATCGAAGCGGGAATGCAGCAGCTGCAGCCGCGTGATCGCCTGGGGCGCAAAACGGATGGGCATGGCCACCGGATTGGCACGCACAACGGGGCGAAGCGAGGCGAACGGCACCTCCACGGTTGTTGTTCCGGTCGCGTTGGTGGGAATCGATGTCACCCAGCGGAGTCCGCCGGGGATCAGTTCGGTGAGACCGAACACACCATCACTGCAGGCGAGTGCAAGCTTGAGGGTGCGTCCTCCGCCGTCCACGTGGAGTCGAAGACCCTGAAAACGGCCGAGATCCAGGTGGGGGCTGAACAGCTGGGAACGGCAGCTGACGAAGCCTCCATTCTCAGCAATCACTTCGCCCTCCAACAGCAAGCCCTCCGGGGTGACGCGACAGCCGGCCCGGCTGCGGCCGCCCATGATCGTGTCGTTCAGACTGCTCCACTCGCCAAAGGTGGCCGGTGACGCAATCACCTGAACCGGACGAGACGGTGGCGGCGGTGGATGCGACACGACTCCAGGATGAATGGGTTGACCTATGGGATGGTCTAGCGGAGGAACGCCGTGTCAGAGGCCAGCGCAAGCCTGCGCATCCGCCAGAACGGTGATCGGCTTGGCAGGTCGCACCAGCTTGGCGGGGGTGCGAGCAGGCGATTCGGACGCATCAAGCAGACGCGCCAAGGCCTGCTGTTTGCCCGCCCCGGACACCAGAAAGACCACCTGACGGGCAGCACTGAGGACCGGTGCCGTCAGTGTGATCCGATCCAGCCCTTTTCCGCGGCCGATGGTGGTCCAGCGGGCCTGCTCGTCAACGGCCTCGGTACCGGGAAACAAGGACGCGGTATGACCGTCATCACCCAGTCCGAGCACCATCAGATCAAAGATCGGCGGGGAACCGGGGCACAGGGACTGAACCAGATCGGCAAAGGCGACGGCACTGTCCTCTGGGCTTGCTGTCTCAACGGTGGGAACCGCATGGAAACGCGCCGCAGCACCGGGGGTGCCACGCGCCAAAAGGGTCTGTCGCAGCATGCGGGCGTTGCTGGACGCATCATCCGCAGCCACCCAACGCTCATCGCCGAGGAGCACATCCACCCGATCCCAGGGCAGGTGTTGGAGGGCCAGACGGCTGTAGGACTCGGCAGGCGTTGACCCACCCGACAGGGCAATCTGGGCACGGTCACGCTGATCGAGGGCAATGTCGATGCTGGCGGCCATCAACTCGGAGGCACGCCTGGCGAGATCGGCTGGATCCTGAACCCGCAGCAGCTGATACGAGGGACTCATGGCGGGCCTCAGTCCAGCCACTCGGTATGGAAAGAACCGGGCTGATCGGTTCGTTCGTAGGTATGCGAGCCGAAGCAGTCACGCATGGCCTGAACAAGATTCTGCGGCAGCCGCGAGGTTCGATAGCTGTTGATGTAGTCCAGAGTGCTGCTGAGACAGGGAACGGGAATTCCAGAGCGGGCGGCGCCGGCGACCACCTGGGCCAGACCGGGGAGACGTCGGTTGATCTGGTCGGCGAACCAGGGGTCGATCATCAGATTCGCCAGCTGAGGATCGGCATTGAAGGCATCCTGAATCCGTTTCAACAGACGGGCGCGGATGATGCAACCGCCTTTCCAGATCTGCGCGATGGATGGCATGTGCAGGTTGTAATCGTGCTCAGCCGAAGCGATCCGCAGCAGCTCCATCCCCTGGGCGTAACTGGCGATGCAGGCCAGAACAACGGCATCCATCAAAGGAGCCATGCCATCCGAGGGAGAGCCCAGAGGAAACGGCGATGCAGCAGGTCCCTGGAGAATCTGTTCGGCCGTGATGCGCTGATCCTTCATGGAGCTCATCACGCGTCCATTCAGAGAGGCGTAGATGGTGGGAACGGATGCCCCCATCTGCAGAGCACTGACCACGGTCCAGAGGCCCGTGCCCTTCTGACCGGCCTTGTCCTGAATCTTCTCCACCAGATCGGATCCATCCTGAGGATCCTTCGTGCGCAGACAGATCTCCGTGATTTCAACGAGATAGGAGGCGAGTTCCTCGGTGCTGTTCCAGACCTTGAAGACGTCGGCCATCTGATCGCCATCCATCCCTGCGACCCGCTTCATCAGGTCATAGGCCTCGGCAAGGATCTGTTCGATGCCGTACTCAATGCCGTTGTGAACGGTCTTGACGAAATGGCCGGATCCGCCCGGACCGATGTAGGTGACGCAGGGACCGTCCTCCACCTGGGCTGCCATGGTGGTGACCAGACTCTCGATCGCGTCATAGGACGCCTTGGTTCCGCCGGGCATCATGCTCGGACCTTCTAGAGCGCCCTTCGCTCCGCCCGAGACACCCATGCCGATGAAGCCGAAGCGCTTGCTCTCGAGCTCGGCAACGCGTCGCTCGGTGTCGTGATACTCGGAGTTTCCACCATCAATCAGAAGATCCCCCTCTTCCAGATAGGGAGAAATCTCCTGAATCACAGCATCCACAGGCGCGCCAGCCTTGACCATCATCAGAATCCGACGTGGATGCTGAAGCTTGCCGACGAAGTCCTCAAGGTCCTTTGCCCCTTGAATGTCCTTGCCGGCACCCCGGCCAGCGAGGAAGTCCTCCGTCTTGGAATAGGTGCGGTTGTAGACGACGCTCGAAAATCCGTTGCGCTCAGCATTGAGCACAAGGTTTTCGCCCATCACGCCTAGACCAATCAGCCCGAAATGCGCCTTGGACATCATCAGGGACTCTGTGCAGTGGACTCAGTGTGACCAGCTGCCAATGAACTGCAAACGCGCCAACACTTTCTGTCAGAAAGAGATGACGCAACAGCCTTCAGATCAGAGTCAGATCAGCTTCAGATCACCATGCCGTCGGAAATTGTTGCGTTCTTGCAGATCACAACAATGCCGTTTCGGATGTAGAAACCGAGCTCGGGTCGATCCGCTTCCTCAACATTGTCTTTATTGACGATGCTGACGTTGCGGCCGATCCGGGTGTTCTTGTCAAGAATGGCTCGCTTGACCGTCGACCCCTCCCCGACACCAAGGGGAATGCCGCCGTTGCGACGGAGCTCCTCACGTTCAGGCGACGACTCGAAAAAGTCGGAACCCATCACGAGGGAATCCTGCAGAACCACACTGTTTTCAACGCGACTGCGGACGCCAAGCACACAGTGATTGATGCTGCATGACTTAAGAATCGAGCCCTCCCCGACAATGGAGTTCGTGATCTGAGCATCGACCAGCTTGCTCGGAGGGAGATAGCGGGGACGGGTATAAATCGGGAAATCTTCGTCGTAGAAGCTGAAAGGGGGTTTCGGCTGCTCGGTCAGGGCAAGGTTGGCCTCATAGAACGCACCGATCGTTCCGATGTCTTCCCAGTAATCATCAAAGACATAGCTCTTGAGCGTCATGCCCTTCTCCAGGGCTTCAGGAATCACTTCCTTGCCGAAATCCTTGTAGGTGGGATGGTCGTTGAGCAATCCGAACAGGGCCTTACGGCTGAAGACGTAAATACCCATCGAAGCCAGATAGGGCTTTTCCTTCGCCGATTCCGCAGAGAGGCCGAAGCGGGAAGTATCCACAGCCATCTCCTTCAGGGAATCACCCTTCGGCTTCTCACGGAATTCCTGGATGGATCCATTCGCATCGGTGCGCATCAAACCGAACGCCTGGGCCTGTTCGGGATCCACCGGCAGAGCGGCAACGGTGAGATCTGCACCAGAGCGGCGATGATGCTCGACGAACAGACTGTAATCCATCCTGTAGAGCTGGTCACCCGACAGGATCAGGTACTCATCGACATCCCATTCCTGGAACAACCACTGGTACTTACGAACGGCGTCAGCCGTTCCCTCGAAACAGGAAGAACTTTCCG
>WTHL01000318.1 GCA_011523155.1 Synechococcus sp. PL34863bin_39
GTGTTGCTGCGCAGACGCTGCCAACGCTGATCGAGTGCACGCCGCCAGCTGCCCAACGCTGGGGGGTGGAACGTCTCCTGCTTCACCCGCAGGTTGATGGCCGCCTCGGTCTGGTGGCCCATGGTTTCAATCCTGAGGTTGCCTTGTCTGCTGAGATGCTCGCGCCCTGGTCGTCCCTTGCTGACAGGCTTGCTGCAGCCGAGGATTGTGGCGTGATGCGCTGGGGTGCAGCCCGACCACTTGCCGGTGCTCTCCCCCCTGAACTTCAGTGCCTTCCTGCCGTCAGACTCGGATTCTGCGGTGACTGGATTGGGGGTGAGGGGTTCGGTTTCGCCCAGGGTGCCCTGCGGAGTGCTGTCGAGCTGGCTTCCCAATTGCTGGGGCATGGTGTGTTGAGACAAGGGTCGATCTCCCCATGACCATGGAGCGCACGCAGGTTCTGGTGATTGGCAGTGGCATCGGGGGCCTTTGCTGTGCGGCCCTGGCTGCGAGGGCAGGTCATGATGTTCTCGTGCTGGAACAGCACCGGCAGCCCGGTGGTGCTGCCCATGGATTCGAGCGGGCCGGTTACCGGTTCGAATCGGGACCGTCGCTCTGGAGTGGGCTCAGTCGCTGGCCAAGCACCAATCCCCTGACCCAGATCCTGCGTGCCCTGGACCAGCCACTTGAACTTCTTTCCTACCGAGACTGGGAGGTGCTGGTCCCCGAGGGGCAGCTCAGCATTGGTGTGGGTCGCTCTGGCTTTGAAACCGTTGTGCAGGAGCTGCGGGGAAAGGCAGTTCTGCAGGAGTGGCAGCGTTTCTGCCGGGTCATTCAGCCTGTGGCCGCCGCCGCTGAGGCACTGCCGCTTCTGGCGCTTCCCCCCGGCGTCGACGCCATGGGTGCCCTGTTGAAACGCAGCGGTCGCCTGCTGCCCCATCTCAAGTCTTTGCGGCATCTCAGCGGTTCCTTCGGGCCGCTGGTGGATCAGCATCTCCGGGATCCATTCCTGCGCCACTGGGTGGATCTGCTCTGTTTTCTGATCAGTGGCATGCCCACCGCAGACACCAATGCTGCGGCGATGGCCACATTGTTCGGCGAATGGTTCGACGCCGATGCTCGTCTCGACTTCCCCAAAGGCGGCAGTGCTGCCGTCGTGGATGCCCTGGTTGCCGGCCTCGAGCGCCACGGCGGTGAGCTGCGTTGTGGGGTTGAGGTCCGTCAGCTTCGTCTGGATGGCGACAGTGTCTGCGGTGTGGAACTCAGCAACGGCGACTGCATCGCGGCCGACTCCGTCGTCAGCAATGCCGATGCCTGGGGAACGGCGCGATTGCTGCCTCCCGACGCTGCAACGACCTGGTGCAACACGTTGAAGGCGACCCCCGCCTGTGGTTCGTTCCTCCATCTCCATCTCGGTTTCGATGCGTCCGGGTTGCCTCCTCTGCCCCTTCATCAGGTCTGGGTCGGTGACTGGGAGCGATCGATCAATGCCGAGCAGAACACAGCTGTGTTCTCGATTCCGTCGGTTCTGGATCCCGGAATGGCTCCTCCTGGTCACCATGTGCTGCATGCCTACACGCCAGCCTGTGAACCCTGGGAGCGCTGGGATGGGCTGGAGCGTGGTTCAGCCGAGTACCGCCGCACCAAGTCCCAGCGCTGTGCGTTGTTCTGGAGGGTTCTTGAGCAGCGTGTGCCTGATCTTCGCGAACGTTGTCAGGTGGTGATGGAGGGCACCCCCCTCACCCATCGACATTTTCTCCAGGTGCACCAGGGCAGTTACGGCCCCGCACTGTCAGCGTCGAAGGGCTTGTTCCCCGGTGTCACCACACCGCTGAAGAATCTGTTCCGGTGCGGTGCGAGCACGTTCCCAGGGATCGGGATCCCACCTGTTGCTGCAAGTGGAGCGATGGCAGCCCATGCCATCGTTGGCTCACGGGCCCAGCAGGACCTCCTGCGCACCCTCGGGATCTGAAGCCGGTTCAGGTCTCCCTTTCGGTGAGGACGTGCTGACATGGGTTGGCGCCTGGCTCTTGACCTGAGGCAAGACAGGATTGAACCAGGCGTGATGCCCCATGGCACGGCTTCTACGACTCCTCCAGGGATCCAGCCAGAGTTCGGATCTCGCGGCCTGGACAGCAGTGGTGTTCGCGCTGATCACTGCACTGATCCTGTTTGCGATGACGAGCGCCTACCCACCCTCGGTGCTCTGATCCCGGTCAAGGGCGTGGTTTGAGGGCCATGACCGAAAAGAAGGGATCTCCCTTCCCTCCAAGCAGACCCATCACCCCTTCGGCCCGCGTGTCCTCAGCAATCACGCTGGGTCGTTCCCAGCCCTGGGCGAGCAGCACATCAGCGACATAGCTGAGATGCTCCCTGTCGTCGGAGTCGGTCCAGATCTGGGGAGCCTTGGTGAAGAACATTCGATTTGAGAACGACACGATCACCTGGCCTGCCGGGCGTGTGATGCGAAGCAATTCCGCCGCGATTGCCTCCGGGTACTGCAGGTACTGCCACCCCGCCACGACCAGCGTCGCATCCACAAACCCGTCCGGCAGCGGCAGGTTTTGATCCATGTTGAGGTTCTGCATCCAATGGCTGTCGAGCCGTTGATTGGCGCTGAGTTCCTGCTCATTCAGGCCATGGCCGATGACCCGTTCGTAGCGGATGTCGTCGGGAAGATGGGAGACCCATGACGACATCAGATCGAGCACGGTGGCGCAGGGCGGAATCCTGTCTCGATACAGCGACGTCAAGCGTTGTCGAAAGGCGCCATCGAGATGCTGAACGAAGCGGGGATCGCGGTAGAAGATGGTGTCATCGTCTTGATCCAGCTTGAAGCGTTGCGCTGGTGTCAGCACCTCGACGGCCACAGGTCCCTGATTCTGCTGACCGCATCATTGCGGAGCCGGCTCCTGGCCGTGGCTCCCCTGATCAGCGTCGATCCGATCCCTGCAGGTCGAACACAGCAGGTGACCTTTCCGTTTCCAGAAGCTACGCATCGAGCGTTCGATCGTCTGCCCGCAGATCAAGCACTGAAACAGGGGTGACATCGTTCCAATCGAACCTTCACAGACAGCCTGATGGGCTTGGTCCAAGTGAACTGTTCAGGACACACCTTCTCCATCCTCAAGATCCGGCAGCTGCTGCCAGCCGCTCCGCCAGAGCTCCGGATCCGAGAGTTCCTTCCATGACACCCGATGCCGGCATCGTTGATCGAGGACAGCAACCAGCTCCACCCAGCGTCCGTCGCGTTTGCCGCCCTGGCCGATGAGCTCGAAATGTCGGTACCCCTCAACGTTGCTCTGGCTCGTCCAGGCCTTGGCAGGAGTCCATCGCATGGCGGACGGTCGGTTATCCAGAAGACTTAGCGTCGCATTCCACCGGAGAAACGATGACCCTGACCGTTGCCATCAGTGGAGCATCCGGCAAGACCGGGTTCCGTGTCGCTGAAGAGGTCCTCGCGCGGGGTGACAAGGCCCGTCTGCTGTTGCGCCCGTCGTCGGTCCTTCCCGATTCCCTCACAGGGGTGGACCAGCGACGTCTGGCATTGAGCGATGCCGAAGCGCTTGATCAGGCGCTGCGCGGTGTGGATGGTCTTGTGATCGCGACCGGAGCCAGGCCGTCCGTCGACCTCAGCGGACCGATGCGCGTCGATGCCTGGGGCGTCAAAGCTCAGGTGGAGAGTTGTCGCCGTGTGGGAGTGAGGCGAATCATCCTGGTCAGCTCCCTGTGTGCGGGCCGTTGGCGGCATCCTCTCAACCTGTTCGGTTTGATCCTTGTGTGGAAGCGCGTCGGGGAGCGGGCGCTAGAAGCGAGCGGCCTTGACTGGACCGTGATTCGACCGGGTGGGCTGACGGAACGGGAGCACGACCTCTCGGAGGAAGGCATTGTCTATAGCCCCGCCGATCAACAGGAACGGGATTCCATTCCCCGTCGCCTGGTGGCGCGATGCTGTGTCGAGGCCATGCGTTCGACGGCATCCATTGGTCGTGTGATCGAGGTCACCAGCTCTGTGAATCAACCGCAAGTCAGCCTGGACGAGGCCATCGCCTCCTGGTGAGTTGGCGAATGGGTCGAATCGCCTACGGCGAAGCGTCAAGCCATCCGCGATAACGATGTGCATTGGGAGACGGGCCGCCACCCGTCTTTTTTATGGGCGATTCGGCAGTGCCAGGGCTGTTGCCAGCTGTTCAAGACGTCGGGCATTGACGCCGAGATCCGAGTCTCCAAGCCGTGATTCGGAGCGGGCCTCAATCAGCCTGAGCTGGGGATTGCTGTGGACTTCCACGTCATCCACAAATCCAAAGAGTCGACTGGTTGCCGTGGCGTGCAGGTAGCCGGAGGCCGGGTCGCTCGTCACCACATGGACGCCGGCGGTGTTGCGCAGCTCGGTCTCCAGTGCCTCCATGGTGGCGGCCACATCCTGTACGGGCCAGGTCGTCAGGGCGCAGTGGGCGGGTCCAGTGCACGGACGTAATTCGCCTTGATCAAGCCCGAGATCGGCCGGGATCGGCCCTGCCC
>WTHL01000167.1 GCA_011523155.1 Synechococcus sp. PL34863bin_39
CTGGGGTAGGCCGTTCGGAGCACGCTGCGGATAACTGAAGGGCGCGCTGCATTGCGAAACAATGCTGTGCTCAACCAGCGTTGACGCACCAGCGCTTTCAGGAGTGGCCGAGTCCAGCTCATCCAGGCTGGTTGGTTCGGCAGCTGTTTGTCATCCATCTTGCGCAGGGCGCAGTCGATCAGGACCGCGCCTTTGCAGTGACTTGCGCCTGCGTCCTTTTCAAGCAACTGGGCAGCCCGCAGGGCCACCACGGCGCCGATGGAATTGCCCACCAGCAGAACTGGCTGATGCACGACCTCCCGGCAGAAGCTCGCCACCTGCTCACCCCAGAGATCGAATCCGTAGCGCAGACCGTCACCGCGTTCGCCGGCCAGCAGGGCCCGGGGCTGGCTGCTGGTGCCGAAGCCGATCAGATCGAGGGCATAGGTGGGGGTGTGCGGGCTGAGGGCGGGAGCGGTGTGCCGCCAGTGGTTGGTGTTGGCCCCGAAGCCGTGAATCAGCACCACCGCCGGGGTGTCGGCTGGCGCTGAGACGCCGGGGTCTCCCTGCCGGCACCAGCCAACCTCAAGCGCCAGGCCCCCGGGTTCGCGCCAGGTCCAGCGCTGATCAGCCTGCATGGTCGAGGCTGCCCTGGTCTTGGCTGCTGAACCACCGTGTTTCAAGGGCTTTGATCGTCACGTAGAAGGGGGGAACGACGCCCAGTGACAACACCGTTGCCACCACCAGGCCGCCGAAGATCACGCTACCCAGCGCCTGCTGGCTCTGTGCTCCGGCACCATTGGCGACCACCAGGGGAAGGAAGCCGGCCAGTGCGGCGATGGCCGTCATCAGGATCGGTCGCAGGCGCGATTCGGCTGACGCCATCACGGCCTCCTGGGCCGTCATCCCTTCGCTCAGGTGCTGTTCCGCCACTTCGACGATCAGGATGCCGTTTTTGGCGGCGAGCCCGATCAGGGTGACCAGTCCCACCTGGGCGTAGATGTTGAGGTCGATCGAGCGCAGGGCCAGAAAGGCGAGGGCTCCGAGCATCGCCAGGGGCACGGTCATCAGGATGATCACCGGCGTGATGTAGCTCTCGTACTGGGCCGACAGCACCAGGTACACCACCAGAACCCCGAAGCCGAACACCAGCAGGCTGGCGTTGCCCGCTGACAGCTGCAGCGCCGCCAGCCCGGTGAAGGCCGAGCCGATGTTGTTGAAGTTCTGGGCGTCAAACAGACGCTGGATGGCACCGAGGGCCTCACCGGAACTGGTGCCCGCGGCCTGGGCGCCCTGCACCAGCACGGTGCGATCCAGGTTGTAGTGACTGATCACCGGCGGTGCACTGCTCAGACTGTTCCGGGCGAACTGCGACACCTGCACCAGGGAGCCGTCGCGCGCGCGCACGTAGTAGCTGAGGATGTCGTCGATCCGGCTGCGCTGTTCGGCGCTGGATTGCACGTACACGTTGCGCACCTGCCCGGCCTCATAGGTCAGTCCCGTGTACTTGCTGCCCGCCAGGGTGGCGATGGTGGTCATCGCCTCCTGATAGTCGACATCGAGCGCTTCCATCAGCTCGCGGTTGATCGAGAGACCGAAGGCAGGCGCACTGGGAATGAACTGGGTGTAGAGGGAGGCGAAGTCACCACTGCTGCGGCCCTTGCCGATCAGCGTCTGCGCCAGCTGATTGAGCTGGTTGAAGCTGTAGGCCCCGTTGCTGTGATCGTTGAACTGGAAATAGAAGCCCCCCTGGGCCGAGAAGCCGGGAACGGCCGGGGGCTGCCCCACCTTGGCGAATCCCTCACTGAGCGTCGTCAGCCTGGCGTTGAGGCGCCTGGCGATCGCAAACGAGCTGTTGGTGGCACCCTTGCGTTCCTCCAGAGGTTTCAGGCCGATCAGGATCGTGCCCTGGTCAGGACTGGAGCCATTGAATCCGTAGCCGCTGATGATCGAGGCCTCGCCCACGTCGGGCTCCTCCTGGATGATCGACGCGATCGTTTTGGCCATGGCTTCACTCGCGCTCAGCGAGGCCCCGTTCTGGAGTTGATAGATCCCGGCCAGATAGCCCTGGTCCTCCTCGGGGATGAAACCGGAGGGCACGCTGGCGAAGGCGAGTGCGGTGATCACCAGGCCGGATCCGAGGCCCACCATCACCCACCGACGGGCCTGGATCAGGGTCTGCACCAGACGGGCGTACCGCGTCTGCAGCCGGGCGAAGACAGCGTTGAAACGGTTGAAGATCAGCGGCAGGTTGGCGCCGGCCAGGGCGCCGACCACCACGCCGAGCACGTAGGTCCAGCTGCCGAAGGCTGCGGCGCTGAAGCGTCCGAAGGCCAGGCCCACGACCACGCCGGCCGCGATCCAGATCGGGCCGCGGGGTTCCTTGGGAGGGGTGCTGCGCAGCAGCAGGCCCGAGAGCATCGGGGAGAACGTCAGGGCGTTGAACGCCGAAATCGCGATCGAGAAGGCGATCGTGAGGGCGAACTGGCGGTAGATGATGCCGATTCCGCCCGGATAGAAGGCCACGGGAACGAACACCGCCATCAGCACCAGGGCGGTGGCCACCAGGGCACCGAACAGTTCACCCATGCAGGCCAGGGCTGCCGCTCGCGGGCGCATCCCGGCTTCGATGTTTTTCGACACCGCCTCAATCACCACGATGGCGTCGTCGACCACCAGCCCCGTGGCCAGCACCAGGCCCAGCAGGGTGAGCTGATTGATTGAAAAGCCGAACACCTTGATGAAGGCGAAGGTGCCGATCAGGGAGATCGGAATCGCCAGGCTCGGAACGATGGTGGCGCGCCAGTTCTGCAGAAACAGAAACAGGATCAGCAGCACCAGCACGATCGCCAGTCCGAGGGCATCGACGACACCATCAACCGACGACTCGATGAACTGACCGATGTTGTAGATCTGATTCACCGTGACCCCGGGGGGCACGGTGGCGGCAAAGGCGTCGATCAGGGCCATCGAGGCATTGGAGACATCCAGCGCATTGCTGTCCGGGGTCTGGAACACCGCCACCGTGATGATCGGGTGGCCATCGCTGTCGATCGCCGACGTTGTGTAGTTGTTGAATCCGTACTGCACATCACCCACATCGCGCAGCCGCAGCAGGCTCCCTTCCGGCGTGCGCCCCACGATCAGATTGCGGAAGTCGTCGAGACTGGTGAGGTTGCCGTTGTTCTCGACCAGCACCGGATAGGTGTAGAGCTGATCGCCTGATGCAGGGGGGCCTCCCACCAGGCCGCCGATGGCGGTGCTGTTCTGGGACTGCACCGCTTTCACCACATCCGTGGCGGTGAGCTGGTTCGCGGCCAGTCGGGCCGGATCCACCTGGAGCCAGAAGGCGGGGTTGGAGCCTCCGAGGATGTTGACGTTGGCGACCCCCGGGACCCGTCCCAGTTGGTAATACAGGTTTTCGTAGACGAGGCCGTTGAGATAGGCGGCATCGAATTGGCCCTCCGTGGAGGACACCTGATAGGCCAGCAGGATCGAGGGTGTGCTCTGCTTCACGGAGACACCGGTGGCGGACACCTGGGAGGGCAGCTGCGGCATCGCCAGCGACACGCGGTTCTGCACGTTCACCTGGTCGATGGCGATGTCGGTCGTGTCGTCGAAGTAGACCGAGATGATGCTCTGGCCCTCCATGTTGCTGGTGGAGGCGATGTAATTCGCGCCTGGAACGCCGTTGATCTGTTGCTCCAGCGGGTTGGTGACGGCCTGTTCGGTCACCAGGGAGTTGGCCCCGCCGTAACTGGCGGTCACCTGAATCAGCGGCGGCGCGATGTTGGGGAGGTTGGCGATCGGCAGGCTTGGGATCGCCAGCACACCGATCAGCACGATCAGAATGCTGCAGACGGTCGTGAGGACCGGTCGCTTGATGAAGTTGTCGGAGAACGCCACCGGCTCAGTTGCCTCCTTGGGCCGGCCGCACCGGCGTGCCGTTCCGCAGCAGTGCCGTGTTGCTCGACACCACCACATCCCCGGCCTTCAGGCCGCTGTTGACGGCGTAGACATTGTTCTGAAGCGGTCCGAGGTCAACAGCCCGCTCCACGGCGATCGGTGTGGTGTTGGGCAGCCGTTCCAGCTTCCGTTTGGTTGTTTCGGGAATGGTGGTTGACGCCTTGATCTGGTTCAGCACGTTCTTCAGGGGCACAACGACGAAGACAAAGGGTTGTTCCGCCTGCATGAACACCGCCTGCACCGGCACCGCCAGGCGTTCCCGCTCACTGGTGATGATTTCGCTTTTGACGTACTGACCGGTCTTGAGTGTGCCGGTGAGGTTGGGAAAGGTGGCTTTCACCATCACGGTGTTGGGGGCGTTGGTGGTGCCTGGAGTGCCGAAATAGGGCGCGATGAAGCTCACGGATCCACGGCCGCGGATGGGCGGGTCGGTCTGGGACGTCACGGTCACGGTCTGCCCGGCTCGCACGGCCCCTGCCTGGGAGGCTGGAATCTGCATCAGGGTCCAGAGCGTGGCGTTGTTGACGATTCCTGTGATCGCCTGCC
>WTHL01000313.1 GCA_011523155.1 Synechococcus sp. PL34863bin_39
ACCCTTCCGGCACCAGTCCTACCTGGCTGATCGAGCCGTTGGTGTGATCTGCGGTTTCGGGGCTGACAGCTATCGCCTCGCCCTGGAAGGGCTGGTTCATCACCTTCGCGGTCGCGCTGTCGGAGGTGCTGCTTGACCACGCTTGGCGCTTCCATGACTGTCGGTACCCATCCGCCAGAGAAGGTGGTTGCCAGCATTCGCTGGCTGGCAGCTCCCACCAGCACGGCCTGGGTGGACCAGGCGATCGCACGGCCCATGAACGTGCTTATCGACCATGCCCACTGCGAGCGCAAAGCTGCCGGGGCGGCCGTTCAGCTCATGTTCCGCTACCTCTGTGAGCCGGGACTTGGAGACGTTCTGAGTCCATTGGCCCGTGAAGAACTCGAGCATTTTGAACAGGTGCTTGATCTGCTCAAGCGTCGTGGCCGCTACCTGGAGCCCCTGCCGTCGCCTGGCTACGGCGCACAGCTCGCCAAGCAGGTGCGTCGGCAGGAACCCGAGCGGATGCTCGATTCATTCCTCGTGGCAGGTCTGATCGAGGCTCGCAGCCATGAGCGCATGGCCCTGCTGGCTGAGCACAGTCCTGATCCAGATCTCCGTGCGCTTTACGGCGCCTTGCTCACCAGCGAAGCCAGGCATTTCGGCTTGTACTGGGTGCTGTGCGAAGAGCGCTACCCCCGCGACGTGATTGTTCCGCGCCTGGAGGCTCTGGCGGCTATCGAGGCCGACATTCTCACCGGGGATCTGACCGATCCCGATGACGTTCGTATGCACTCAGTGGGAGTCACCATGGGTTGAACCTGTCCTGATGATCCTGATCGTGCCGGTTCGATTCGGTCGACTGGTCACGTCGCTCTTCCGTGTCTACCTCTGAGGTCTGTCGGATCACAGAGAACGGTGCGTTTCATGGGTTTAGGACAAAGGGTTGCTTGCGGCCTGATGGCCTGCTCGGTTCTCGCCCTGGCGGCGTGTCAGACGTCGGAACCGTCCAAAACTTCGGCTCCAGTGGCTCCGAATGCCTTTGAAACCGGCTCACTTCGGGCGCTGGTGATCGGTGAGTCGCTGCCGATGGTGGCCAGGAGTGGTGACAGCTTTGATGGACTTTCCTTCGTTGTCCTCGAAGCCATCAGGGATCAGATGAAAACAGCCCCGGAAGCAACGGCGGCGTCTTACAGCATCGACCCTGTGGCTGTGAGCTCAGCCCAGGAAGGGTTGGAGAAACTTCGCCGGGGTGAGGCTGATCTGGCCTGTGGTGTCGCGTTCAGCTGGGAGCGACAACGCTCCTTTGACTTCACCATTCCCTTCGCCAGTGGTGGGGTGAGAGTTCTCGCTCCTGACGGCATCAACGGCACCCCCGACAGCCTTGCGGGTCAAACGATCGGTGTGGTTCAAAACAGCGTGGCCGCGGAGGTGCTGGCCGAGAGCATCGCCAATGCACAGTTCCAGTCCTTCGCCACCCCGGTTGAAGCCCTGGCGGCGTTCAGCAGCGGCGAGATCACCGTTCTGGGCGGCGACAGCCTCTGGCTCAAGGCGAATCAGGCCGCAGCAGCCCCTAACGCGGTCCTTGTTCCTGACCGTGCCTATGCACGCTCCGGTGTGGGTTGCGTGGTCGGTGAGGCGACGCCCCGACTGCTGAATGTGAGCAACCTTGCGATCGGGCGTCTGCTTTCGGGATATGTCGACAGTGACCCCTCCGTGCGGGCTGAGATCAACCGCTGGATCGGTGGCGACAGTCCGATTGCCCTGAGTGATGAGCAGATCAGCTCTTTTTTCCGGATGGTTCTGTCAACCACCGCGCAGATCAGTAGCCGTTGACGTCTGTCAGCCCGCCCCCTGCATTCACCACGTTTCCCAAACACCATGCACAAAACCACACTTCTCAGCCTGACGGCTGCTCTGGCCGCCAGCACCGTTCTCTGCGAAGCCAGTCGGGCCGCCGTGCACAGCCCTCCTGATCCAGCCAATGCTCTGGAGCAGCGCATCCAGAAACTGGATCTTCAGTCCTGGATGGCCCATGGTCTTGGCGGCTTCCCCTCCTCTGACCTGCTTGCACGGGTCTGGGGCAACGGTGGAGGTCGTGCCTGGGGGAATGGTCGCGGCCGCGGCTTCGCGAACGGCGGCGGCAGCCGCGGGTTCGCGAACGCCTATCGGGGGGGCTTTGCGAACTGGTGAACACGACTGACTTCGGACCGATCGGACTGGTGGTGATCCAGGCGACGTCGCTCTGCAATCTCGACTGCAGTTATTGCTATCTGCCGGATCGCCACAAGCGCAGGCAGTTCGATCTTGATCTCCTCCCCCTCCTGCTGAACCGGATCTACGACAGCCCCTTCTGGGGGCCTCAGCTGTCGATCCTCTGGCATGCGGGGGAGCCGCTGACGCTTCCATGCGCCTTCTACGACGAAGCAACCCGGCGGCTGCATGCCGCCACTGCCGAGCTGCAGCGCCAAGGTGTGGTGATTGAGCAGCACGTGCAGACCAACGCCACCCTGATCAACGATTCCTGGGCGGAGTGCATCAAACGCAATCGGCTCGTGGTGGGGGTGAGTGTGGACGGGCCACAGGCGATTCACGACTCCCATCGGCGCTACCGCAATGGCTCGGGATCCCACGCCCACACCATGCGCGGGATCCGAACGCTTCAGGCCCACGGCATTCCTTTTCATGCCATCGCCGTGCTCACCAGTCAGGCTCTTGAGCAGCCTGAGCAGATGTATCGCTTTCTGCGAGACGAGGGTATTCACCAGGTCGGCTTCAACGTCGAGGAACAGGAAGGTGTTCATGTCACCTCATCGATGCAGGGTCTTCTACGGGAACGGCAGTACCGCGAGTTTCTCCGCCGTTTCTGGGTCTGTAATCGGCGGGATGGCTTCCCGATCGAACTGCGGGAGTTCCAGCAGATGCTCGAGATGATGCATGGCGGCCAGCGGCTGCGTCAGAACGAAATGAACAGGCCCTATTCGATTCTCAGCGTTGACGCTGCAGGCCACTTCTCGACGTTTGACCCTGAACTTCTTTCGGTGGCCACGGAGCGTTACGGCGTGTTCAATCTCGGCCATCTCCGTGAGATCTCCCTTGAGGACGCCATCCACACGGAGACGTTCCGGCGGCTGCATCGGGACATGGCCGCCGGTCTTGAGCAGTGCGCTGACCACTGCCGTTACTACGGCTTCTGTGGCGGTGGTACCGGGAGCAATAAGTACTGGGAGCACGGCACGCTCAACGCCGGGGAGACCAGTGCATGCCGGTTCTCAGCACAGATTCCTGTGGACGTGCTGCTCGAGCAGCTTGAAGCGGCGTCGTGAGAGCCAGATCCGACCGTTGCAGTGGGGGTGATCCAGCAGGTCGACGGGGGGCTGAGGCTGGTTTGTGTGGGTTGTCTCCGCACAGGTGTGGCGATCGTTACACCTGTGCGGTCAAACCCTGAAAGAAGTGCGAAGGCGCGCGCAAGGGCAGCGTGGCCGGTTTTATGGTTGACCCAGTCTTTTCGGCGTATCGATGGTTGACCCTGTCGTGGCAGTCGCTGATTCCCTGCAGGCCCTCCGGAACGGCACCACCGATGATCAATGGGAGCGCCTGAAGGCGAACCCGCTGGTCAAGGACCTTCTGGGCAAATGCTCTGATCTGGAAGCGGCCCTCCTTGTGGGCGACGCCACCCAAGGCGAAGCCTCTGTGGATCCCCGCTTCATTCTCAAATCCTCTGTTGAGGCTCACCTTCTCCTTGCCGCCTGAGCGTCACGCATCAACGTCCGACGTCTGATTCGTTCCCTTGCTGCAGGATCAGTCGAGCCGTGGAAAGTCTTCGGAGAGCTGATCTCCGGTGAATTGCGCCACCCAGCCTTCGGGGTTGTTGAAGAATCGGATGGCGCAGAACGCCGGCGCACTGCCCATATCAAACCAGTGTTTGGTTCCGGCGGGCACGGCGATCAGATCATCGGCCTCGCAGAGCACCTGCAGCACTTCATCGCCGAGGTGAAGGCAGAAGAGTCCTTTGCCTTCGACGAAAAACCGCACTTCGTCTTCGGTGTGGATGTGTTCGTCCAGGAATGTCTGACGTAGTGCCGCTCGGTCGGGATGGTCAGGGCTGATGCGGATCGCATCAACGGTGGGGTAGTCCCCCGATGCCTGCAGGGCGGCGACTTCCTGGGCATAGGCCTCGAGGATCGTCTCCTGGTCGGCTCCGGGCGGAAGCGATCGTGTTGCTGGCCATCGCTCGAACCGAATCCCGCGGCGATCAAGCTCTTGGGTGATGGCCGCGGCATCCTCAGTTCTGAGGCACGAGCGTGGCCCCGACGGTGTGATCGCGTGGATGTGGAGCTGGCTCATCCGGGCACACAGCACTCCTCAGCATTCAAGCGCCATGGGGATGTGATCTAGAACGGGCCCAGTGTTCACCAGGTGTCTGGTTCCCATTTCCATCACTGTGAGTTCTGCCCAAGCTCTCCTGGCCCTGATCGGTGTCGGCCCCGGCGATCCTGATCTGCTGACCC
>WTHL01000249.1 GCA_011523155.1 Synechococcus sp. PL34863bin_39
AGAACGCTCCGTTCAGCGTCAGCCGTACGACCCAACCCTTCTCGATCCTCTGCTGCGCGACCTGCTCGGTGACCCTTCAGGTGTTGAGCGCGAGCGGGGCCAGGGGTCCGGGGTGGTGATTGACCGTGATGGTCTGATCCTGACCAATGCCCATGTCGTTGAGCGGGTGGACACCGTCACGGTGACCCTTCCCGAGGGCGAGCAGCGCGATGGCGATGTCGTCGGCACGGACCCGGTGACCGATCTTGCGCTTGTGCGGCTGCAACGGGGTGCCCAGCCAGCTCCCGCTCCTCTCGGCGATTCCGAGAAGCTCGATGTCGGCGACTGGGCGATTGCCCTGGGGACGCCCTATGGCCTTGAACGCACCGTCACTCTCGGCATCGTCAGCAGCCTGCATCGCAACATCAGCAGCCTTGGCTTTTCCGACAAACGCCTTGATCTGATTCAGACCGACGCCGCCATCAATCCAGGCAATTCCGGAGGTCCGCTGGTCAATGCACTGGGCGAAGTCATCGGAATCAACACGCTGGTGCGTTCCGGTCCGGGTGCTGGGCTCGGGTTCGCAATCCCGATCAACCTCGCCCGCCGCGTCGCTGATCAGCTTGTGGCTGACGGCCATGTCGTTCACCCCTATCTCGGGATTCAGCTGGTTCCACTCACCGCCCGGATTGCCCGTGAGCACAACGACGACCCGAATGCCCTGCTTCAGCTGCCGGAACGGGCCGGAGCCCTCGTTCAGACTGTTCTGCCCGACAGTCCTGCGCAGACTGCCGGACTCCGGCGCGGTGACGTCGTGATCGCTGCGGGTGAAACGGCCGTCGTTGACCCGCAGTCACTGCTGGCCGAGGTGGACCGCGCCGAGATTGATGCTCCGCTCCCCATCGAGGTGCTGCGCAATGGACAATCCCTGCAGTTAACGGTGAAGCCAGCTGCACTTCCAGGCCTGAAGTGAACACCCTTGCTACGGTCGCGCGAGCCTTTGGCACACGACGACGTTGGATCTTCAGACTCAGATGAAACAAGCAGTGGCTTCGGCCGCTGTCGATCAGATCAAGGACGGCATGGTTCTTGGGCTCGGATCCGGTTCAACAGCAGCCCTCATGATTCAGGCTCTGGGAGCCAAGCTCGCCAGCGGTGAGCTCAAGGACATCGTCGGCGTCACCACATCGTTCCAGGGTGAGGTTCTCGCCGCGGAGCTCAACATCCCACTCCTCAGCCTCAATGCCGTTGATCGCATTGATCTGGCCATTGACGGCGCTGATGAAGTTGACCCTGGCTTCCAGCTCATCAAAGGGGGTGGTGCCTGCCACGTGCAGGAAAAGCTGGTCGCCGCCCGGGCCGAGCGTTTTGTGGTTGTGGTCGATTCGACCAAGCTCGTGGATCGCCTCAATCTTGGTTTTCTGCTTCCCGTCGAGGTCCTTCCAGGGGCCTGGCGTCAGGTCAGGCAGGAGCTCTCCGTGCTCGGTGGCACGGCCGACCTGCGGATGGCGCAACGCAAGGCCGGGCCTGTTGTCACGGACCAGGGCAACCTTGTCCTGGACGTGAAAATGGAGGGGGGAATTGCTGATCCCGTTGCACTCGAGCTGGCGATCAACAACATTCCAGGCGTCCTGGAAAACGGCCTTTTCGTCAACCTGGCCGATGAAGTCCTCGTCGGTGAGGTGAACGGAGATCGTGCCGGCGTCCGCAGCCTCGAGCGACGTTGCTGATCGACGCGTCTGATCAGGTCAGTCTCACGCGCACGGAATTGGCATGGCTGTGCAGTCCCTCGCTTCTGGCGAGTTGCTGCACAGCGCCGCCTGTGGCCTCCAGGGCGGCCCTGTTGAAGGCAATCATCGAGGTGTGGCGCATGAATGTCTCCACGCACAGCGCACCGCTGAATCGCGCTGTCCCGCAGGTGGGAAGTGTGTGGTTCGGGCCCGCGAGGTAGTCGCCGACCGCTTCGGGTGACCAGGGCCCAATGAAGATGGCTCCTGCATTCAGGATGCGGTCGGCCAGGGGGTGGGGGCGTTCCACCAGCAGTTCGAGGTGTTCTGGAGCGAAGCGATCACTGAGCTGGGCGCAATCCTCCAGGGTGTCGCACACCACCACCAAGCCCCAGTCCTGCAGCGACTGACGACAAATGGCTTCCCGGGGATGCCCCTGGAGCTGTCGTTCCAGCTCCGGGGGCAGTGCGTCGGCCAGTCTCTGCTCGGTCGTCAGCAGAATCGCTGCCGCCAGGGGGTCGTGTTCGGCCTGCGCCAGGAGGTCGGCAGCCACCTGCTCAACTTCTGCGGTGTGATCGGCAATCACCAGGACCTCACTCGGACCGGCCAGCGAGTCAATTCCCACCTGCCCCACGACCGATTTTTTTGCCAGGGTCACGAAGAGATTTCCCGGTCCGGAAATCACATCAACGCGGGGAATGGTCGATGTGCCGTAGGCCAGAGCCGCGATCGCCTGTGCACCTCCGATTCGGTAGACCTCATGAACACCGGCCAGGTGGGCCGCTGCAAGCACCGTGGAATTCACGGCACCATCAGCCCCTCCAGGCGTGACCATCACAACGCGATCAACCCCTGCGGCCTTGGCCGGCACGGCATTCATCAAAACGGTGCTCGGATAGGCCGCACGTCCTCCGGGCACATAAAGGCCGGCCCGCTGCACAGGACGCCAGCGACGTCCGAGGGTTTCACCATGCACACCTTGAAGCGTCAGATCCAGGGGTTTCTGACGTTGGTGAAAATCCTGAATGCGTCGATGGGCGAGCTCAAGAGCATCCCTCAGGTCAGGCTCGGTGGTCGTCCAGGCGTGTTCAAGATCCTCCAGGGGGACGCGAAGCGGCTCCGGTCGGAAGCCGTCGAAGCGCTCGGTCAGGGCGATCAGCGCCTCATCCCCCTGGTCCTGCACCTGCCTGAGGATCGCGTCCACTGTGGCCTGAGCCTGTTGCTGCGTGGCACCTGTCGTGCGCGTCGCAAGGTAATCGAGGTGCTGCTCGGCATCCCGATGGTTGCGGAGACAACGCAGCAGGGATGGGGCCGATGCCTGGCTGCCGGGCGCTGTCATCGGTGGGAACAAGGGCATGAGGTTTGATCAAGCTAGGCCCCGTCAGGCCAGCTTCGTCCTCAGGGTTTGAATCGCGGCACTGCGTTATGGTGTCGGATTGTCGAACCCGTAACCGGCTCAGTGGCCAATAACAAGTCGTCCAAGAAGCGCGTTCAGATCGCAGAGCGCAACCGCCTTCACAACAGGAGCTATAAGTCCGCGCTTCGCACGCTGATGAAGCGTTGCTTCACCGCATGCGACGCCTACACGGCTGAGCCTGGCGATACCGCCAAGGAAACGGTTCAATCGAGCATGCGTGCCGCTTTCAGCAAGATCGACAAGGCCGTCAAGGTCGGCGTTCTGCACCGGAATAACGGTGCCCATCAGAAGTCACGTTTGAGTGCCGCTGTGAAAAAGGCCATCGAGCCTGCGACCGCCGGCTGATCGAGACCTTTCGTCTCCCGCTTGCCGTCACAATGGGCCTGAAGGCGCGTTTCAGGTCCTCGTGGCAACTCCCACTCTCATTGACAGTCACTGTCACATCGTCTTCCGCAATTTCGAGGACGATCTCGATGAGGTGGCATCCCGCTGGCGTGAGGCGGGTGTTGTCTCCCTGCTTCATGCCTGCGTTGAGCCCGCAGAGATCCCAGCGATTCGCGCGCTTGCGGATCGCTTCCCGGAAATGCGGTACTCCGTGGGGGTGCATCCCCTCGATACCAAGCATTGGACCCCCTCGACGGCCCAGGAGCTGCGTGAGGCGGCCCAAGCGGACGACCGTGTCGTCGCCATCGGCGAGCTAGGGCTGGATCTGTTCCGCGACTCCAATCTCGAGGAGCAGCTGAACGTGCTGCGTCCTCAGCTTGAACTTGCTGTGGACCTGGCCAAGCCCGTGATCATTCACTGCCGCGATGCCGCTCAGCCGATGCTCAAGGAGCTGCGGGCCCTGAAGGCGGCAGGACGCTGTCCAGCCGGCGTGATGCACTGCTGGGGCGGCACGCCTGAGGAAATGGACGCCTTTCTGGAGCTGGGCTTCTACATCAGCTTCAGCGGAACGGTGACCTTCCCGAAGGCGATTGACACGCATGCATGCGCGCGTCAGGTGCCTCAGGACCGGTTTCTCGTTGAGACCGACTGTCCCTTCCTCGCTCCGGTGCCCAGGCGAGGGAAGCGCAATGAACCTTCCTTCGTCAGCGCCGTGGCCAGGCGTGTGGCGGAACTGCGCGATCAACCCCTCGAAGCGGTTGCGGAAAGCAGTACAGCCAATGCCCGTCGGTTGTTCGCTCTTCCTTGACCTGGCATCTTCTCGATGTCAAGACAGGCGCATCAGCTCGCAACACCCTGAAGTGTAGGATGGTTCATTGGCCTGGCCATGGTGCATGTTCTGCGCCTGGCTCCCAGAAGAGTCCATTCCCTTCCGGTGCATTGACGACGTCTGCCTCTGCCGTTCTGTCCCGAGA
>WTHL01000042.1 GCA_011523155.1 Synechococcus sp. PL34863bin_39
CCATGGCCTTCTGGAGTGCCCTGCCGCAATTCACTTACACCAAGTTTGTGGTGGTCGTCGACAGCCACATCAATGTGCGGGACCCCAGGCAGGTGATCTGGGCCATCGCCGGCCAGGTGGATCCGCAACGCGATCTGTTCGTGCTGGAGAACACGCCCTTCGACAGCCTTGATTTCGCCAGTGAGCAGCTGGGACTCGGCGGTCGGATGGCGATCGATGCCACCACCAAGATCGGCCCTGAAAAGAACCACGACTGGGGGGAGCCTCTGCAACGGCCGGCCGAGCTCGAACAGCGTGTGACCGAGCGGATGGCCGAACTCGGACTCGATGATCTCGACGGACGCGAGCCGGATCCAGCCTTGTTCGGCTACGTGCTTGATCAGTTGCTGCAGATCCGGCCCATAGGATCAAGCGCATCGAAAGACGACTGACTTGCACGTGTCCGGATCAAATGGCGCGCCCCGGAATCTGAAGGCCGGTGGCGGACTGAACGGACGGGTGCGGGTGCCCGGTGACAAATCGATCTCGCATCGAGCCCTCCTGTTCGGAGCGATTGCAGAGGGGACGACCACGATCGAGGGTCTGCTGCCTGCCGAGGATCCGATCAGCACTGCGGCCTGCCTCAGGGCCATGGGTGCGGTGATCAGTCCCATCGAAGACGGCCAGGTGATCACCGTTGAAGGTGTTGGTCTCGACGGACTGCAGGAACCTGGAAGCGTTCTGGACTGCGGCAACTCCGGAACCACCATGCGATTGATGCTGGGTCTGCTCGCAGGGCGAAACGGCCGCCATTTCGTGCTCAGCGGCGATGCATCCTTGCGACGCAGGCCCATGCAGCGGGTGGGGCAGCCTCTGGCTCTGATGGGTGCGGAAGTGCGCGGTCGTGACGGGGGGAATCTCGCGCCACTGGCCGTGCAGGGACGCAAACTCCATGGCGCCGTGGTCGGCACACCGGTGGCGAGTGCCCAGGTCAAGTCAGCACTGCTGCTGGCGGCGCTCACCGCCGAAGGCAAAACGTCGGTGATTGAACCGGCACCGTCGCGCGACCACAGCGAACGGATGCTTCGGGCCTTCGGGGCGGATCTCGAAGTGGGTGGGGAGATGGGTCGCCACATCACGGTGCGTCCCGGTGCGCCGCTCCGGGGTCAGCATGTGGTGGTTCCTGGCGACATCAGCTCGGCGGCGTTCTGGCTCGTCGCCGGCGCCCTGATTCCAGGCGCCGACCTGACCATCGAGAACGTGGGACTGAATCCAACCCGAACCGGGGTGCTCGAGGTTCTTGACCAGATGGGTGCGCGGGTGGAGGTTCTCAACCGACGCGATGTGGCCGGGGAACCCGTGGGTGATCTGCGGGTGGTTCACGGCCCCCTGAAACCCTTCCATTTCGGTGAGGAGGTGATGCCCCGTCTGGTTGATGAGGTGCCGATCCTCAGCGTCGCCGCCTGTTTCTGTGACGGGGAGAGTCGCATCACCGGAGCCGAAGAACTCCGGGTCAAGGAGACTGACCGTCTGGCTGTGATGGCCCGCCAGCTCAAAGCGATGGGGGCCGACATCGAGGAGCATCCCGATGGACTCACCATCCGGGGTGGACGCCAGCTTCGCGGCACCGCCCTGGACAGCGAGACCGACCACCGGGTGGCGATGAGTCTGGCCATCGCAGCGATGATGGCCGAGGGTGATTCCACCCTGGCGCGGAGCGAGGCAGCAGCTGTCAGTTACCCCACGTTCTGGGATGACCTCGCACGACTCCGCTGCGGATGACGGCGCCGAGGCCCGTGCCCTCGGCCAGCTGACGCAGCGTCTCACCGCTGACGGAAGCCTGAGCCTCTTCAGCAGTGCCTTCAATGAAGACTTTCACAGTTCGGCGGGGGCCCTGGCAGAAGCCAAGGCCAAATTCGTCGCTCCCGCCGAGCTGTCACGCTTCGGCCAAGGGAAGCCGTTGCGCGTGCTCGATGTCTGCGTCGGCCTCGGCTACAACAGCGCAGCGCTGATGCAGGCCCTGCCCGACGACAGCCACCCGGCTCTGCAGTGGTGGGGGCTGGAACTGGATCGCCGCCCGCTGCAGCTCGCTCTTGCCCATGACGGTTTTCAGAACCTCTGGTTGCCAGTCGTGCGTGAACGACTGCAGAGCCTGCTTTGCGCTGACGGATGGGAGGACAGTCTCAGCAAGGGAACCATCCTCTGGGGTGATGCGCGCAGGCAGCTCCAGGCCCTGCCTGTTGACCTCAGGCTTGACCTGATCCTGCTCGATGCTTTCTCTCCGGGCTCCTGCCCGCAACTCTGGAGCGAGGAATTCCTGAAGGCCCTGGCGCGACGGCTTGCACCGGGCGGACGACTGCTCACCTACTGCCGCGCTGCGGCGGTGCGAGCCAGTCTGCAGCGGGCAGGGTTAACCATTCGGTCGCTGCTGCCAGCCCCGGGACAACGCAGGGAGTGGAGTTCCGGAACCCTTGCCTGCTGTGAGAACGGGCATGGGCACGATCCCCTCGCCCACTCAGGGCCAGGATGGGTGGCTCTCAGCACCATGGAAAACGAGCATCTGCTGACGCGTGCCGCAGTGCCTTACCGCGATCCCGATGGGACTGATGATGCGGAGCACATCCAGCAGAGGCGCCGCGAAGAACAGCAGGGCTGCGGCCTTGAAAGCACCAGCAGCTGGCAGCGACGTTGGCTCCACGAGCGGGTTCGTTCGGGGTAGGGCTCCCGCTCGAATGACCCGCCACGTGACCAGGCCTTGGCTTGCAACCGGTCACCCGTTCGTTCTCTCCCTGATTGCCATGGGTTTTCAAGAGCCCTCAACAGTTTTTCAAATGCTTCTGCAGGACAAAAACCCACGAGCCGGCAGGTCATCGCGGGGGGCGTCACCCTGGGGCTGTGACCAAGATCACAGGCCACCGTGAGCCGGATCAACGCTGGAGACTCAAGGTCGGGCGATGGTTGATCCATCCCCGAACAGGACCCATGAAATACCTCCTCCTGACCACGACCGTTCTTGGTTTCGCCAGCAGTCTCCTGATTGCCAACGGCCGTACGGATCTTCAGGCAGCCGAGCAGGCCAGACGCACACAACAGCAGGTGGGCGTGGCGCTGACCTCTCCAGCATCTGAAGGCCTGGCGGGCCTGAAGTTAGGCGTGGGTGTTCTGCTTGCTGCTGGATGCCTGACTCAGATCAAAACGGTTGCGGAACGCTCCAGCAGCAACAAAGTCGAGCCGGTTGCAGGCTGATGCTCCCTACGCAGGCCTCCGACTCCATCAAATCCCGGACGAACTCCCGGTAGATTCCGGCGGTTTCCACCCCCAGGCCGCATGCTCGCCGTTGCCGTTCTTGCCGCTGGAAAGGGCACACGCATGAAAAGCGCTCTTCCGAAGGTGCTGCAGCCCCTGGCAGGGGCCACCCTGGTGGAGCGGGTGCTGGCAAGCGCTGAACACCTGAAGCCCGATCGACGTCTTCTGATCGTGGGCCACCAGGCGGAACGTGTTGAAGAGCAGCTGGGAGGCCTGGACGGCCTGGAATTCGTCCTTCAGCAGCCGCAACAGGGAACCGGCCACGCGGTGCAGCAGCTGATCCCCTCCCTGGAGGGCTTCGATGGCGAGCTGCTTGTGCTCAACGGAGATGTGCCCCTGCTGAGGCCTGAAACCATCAACGCCCTGGTCAGCACGCACCGCAGCAGTGGCGCCGATGTGACCCTCCTCACCGCCCGGCTGAGTGATCCCACCGGCTATGGCCGGGTGTTCGCGGATGCCTCGGGCCAGGTCAGCGGCATCGTTGAACATCGCGACTGCAGTGAAGAGCAGCGTCAGAACAACCTCACCAACGCTGGGATCTACTGCTTCAACTGGAGCAAACTCGCCGAAGCTCTGCCGAAGCTGACCACGGACAACGACCAGGGCGAGCTCTATCTCACCGACACCGTGGCCATGCTTGACAAAGCCATGCACGTGGAGGCGGAGGACCCCGACGAAGTGAACGGCATCAACAACCGCGCCCAGCTGGCTCAGTGCGAAGCCGTGCTCCAGGAGCGTCTGCGCCGTCACTGGATGAATGAGGGTGTGACCTTCGTGGACCCTGGCAGCTGCACACTCAGCGAACACTGCGACATCGGGCGTGATGTGGTGATCGAGCCCCAGACACACCTGCGAGGGTCCTGCCGGATCGGTGACGGGTGTCGAATCGGGCCGGGGTCTGTACTGGAGGATGCCGGAATCGGCAACAACGTGACGGTGCTGCTTTCCGTTGTCCGTGATGCCGAGGTGGGCGATGACGTCAGCATCGGCCCCTACGCGCATCTGCGACCCGGTGCCCAGATCGCTGATGACTGCAGAATCGGCAACTTTGTGGAGGTGAAGAAGAGTCAGCTCGGCCAGGGCACCAAGGTGAATCACCTGAGCTACATCGGCGACGCAGATCTCGGCGCAGGCGTCAACGTGGGAGCCGGAACCATCACCGCCAACTACGACGGCGTCAACAAGCATCAGACCGTGATCGGCGACGGCAGTAAAACGGGTGCAAATTCTGTGCTCGTAGCCCCTGTCACCATCGGGTCCCAGGTCACGATCGGAGCCGGTTCCACCATCACCAAGCCTGTACCCGATGGAGCACTGGCTCTGGGACGGGCCAAACAGTGGATCAAGGAGAACTGGCGCTGAATGCAACCATCACGCCAGTGACTTGTCGATAAGCCATGGCGTTGGGTCATGAGGCGATGATCACCAATCACCGGATTGTTTTCACAACTGGCGGATGGCATGCCTCCACGTTTGTGTGAGCGTGTGGATGTCGCCAGACCCCAATGTCAGCCCAGAAGCGCTACACGGTGCGTTATCGCGATGCCGACAGCAGCTTGCGCGAAAGTTGCTACTACGCACGCGATGCCTACGAGGCGCGTGTGCTTGCCATGGAATCGGTTCGCCATCTCCATGACCATCCGCATGCCATCGACCTGATCCGCTGCGAGAGCAACCCGTCCCTCGACCCTCAGGCGGCCTGAACAAGGGGGTGTCCCTTCGCCATCACCCCAGAATTTCCGGAACGGTCCAGACCGGCTGCAGCCAGATCATCCTGAAGGCGTGGAGCACAGCTGAGCAGGCGCGACCAGCTGGGAAGCTGAATCGCCAGCGGGTCATTGAGGAACGACTGCACCCCCGGTCGAATGAGATTGGAGAAGTCCTGAACGGCGAGTTCCTCGCCGTGACGGTTGTAGGGCAGGTTGTTGACCGCAGAGTCGAGGGCAAACTGCCGGATCCTGTCCTCTCCGACCCTGCGGAAGAGCACCTCAAGGGTGGCGACCTGCTCGGCCGCAATGGTGGTGCCCTGATGCTCCATCAGGCCGCGCAGAACACTGGCAAGAATTTCCGAGCACATCCTCTGCAATCCCTCACGGGGCGTGCTTCCAAGCGTCTTGTGTTTGTGGTCGAAGAGTCCCAGGTCCACCTGGGCGATGCGCGACAGTGCCACATGGCGATGGACCTCGGACAGCAGACCGATCTCAAGCCCCCAGTCACAGGGGATGCGGAGGTTCACGGCCAGATCCCTGGTGAAGGCAAACTCACCGGCGAGGGGGTAGCGGAACGCCTGCAGATAGTTCAGAAACGGTGAGCCATCCAGCAGCTGGGAGAGTGCGGTCAGCAGGGGACCGACGAACAGGCGGGTTCCACGACCCTGAAGCGCATGGGTTTCAAGGGAGAGCCGGCTGTAGAAAGCCTTGACATAGGCAACGCCGCTGGATGGAAGCAGAAGCGGAAGCAGCATCCGCTGCGGGTAGGCAGGGGTGAAGGTGCGGATGTCGGCATCGAACAGTGCGATCGCCTCCGCGCTTCGGGTCGCCACGCCGAGCCCCTGCCAGACAGCCCATCCCTTGCCAGGAGGCCCAGCGAGGTCAAGCCCCTGATCGCTGAAACTGCGAAGCAGTTCCTGAACGGCGGGCGCGTTGGTCCACTGGACATGCACGGGGAAGGGCATCTCCGCAAAGAACGCCTCCGCTTCGAGCACGTCGTCAACGCTTTCAGCCGCAAGAGCGATCACCAGCTGATGCAGACCCTCAAGGTCCTTCAGAACCGAACGGATCAGGCTGAGCGCCGGCCGCCGGAATTCCTCCATCAGGCAGGGAATCAGAATGGTGGTGGGCCGTTCTCGGAGTCCTTGGCGAAGCAGCTGCGGATCCTGCAGTGCCAGGGTGTAGTCGTGGATGGTGGTGATCAGACCCTGTTGGAAATCCATTCCGTGATCAGCGCGACAACATGACTGGACGGCCACCGAGCAACCTGGGTCACAATCCCTGGGATTAGCGGTGTTGGATGGAGAAGGGCAGGAGCGATTGGCTGCACTGCTCGAACGGTGGCGGCGTACCGACGATCGGAATGAGATCGAATCTCTGATGTCGTCGTTGCTGCAATTTGCGCAGACGGTCACAGAGCAGGAGCCCATCCACAGGCGTTGGGATCGATCCACATCCGTGCTGATCACCTACGGAGATTCGGTGAACCGCGCTGATGAAGCGACGTTGACAACCCTGAATCGGTTTCTGAACGATCACGCCCAGAGCCTGGCTGGTGTGGTGCACGTTCTTCCGTTCCTCAAGTCGACGAGCGATGGCGGCTTTGCGGTGTCGAGTCACGTGAGCCTTGAGGAGCATCTGGGCGGCTGGGACGAGCTGAAGACGCTGTCAACGGGGAGGACCCTGATGGCGGACCTGGTGCTCAACCACGTCTCAGCGGCCCACCCCTGGGTGCAGCAATTCCGTCGGGGCCAACACCCAGGGGTGGAGTGTGTTCTGGCACCCGACCACACGGCGGACTGGACTCAGGTAGTGCGTCCCCGAAGCTCGGCGTTATTCACCCCTTTGCAAACAAGTCAGGGAATTCAACAGGTGTGGACCACCTTCGGACCCGACCAGGTGGATGTGAATTGGGACAGCACAGCGGTCCTCCAGGGGTTCGCCGACCTGGTCTCCCGCATGGTGAACAACGGCGTGAGCTGGCTGCGGCTGGATGCAGTCGGCTACGTCTGGAAAGAGGCCGGCAGTCGCTGCATCCATCTCCCAAGAGCGCACCTGCTGGTGAAACTGCTGCGCGCGCTTCTGGAGGTTCAGCAGACGCAGGGCGTCGTGGTGACCGAAACGAATGTGCCCGAGGAGGAGAACCTCTCCTATCTGCGGACATCGGACGAAGCCCATCTGGCCTACAACTTCCCGCTCCCACCGCTGCTGTTGGAAGCGATTCTGCGGGAACGGACCGATCTCCTCAACACCTGGCTGAACCGCTGGCCCGACCTGCCAACCACCACCACGCTGCTGAACTTCAGCGCCAGTCATGACGGCGTGGGGCTCAGACCACTCGAAGGATTGATCGACAGTCAACGCCTGGAACAGCTGCTGGAGCAATGCGAACGGCGCGGTGGTCTGATCAGTCACAGGCGACTGAGCGATGGCCAGGAACAGCCCTACGAAATCAACATCAGCTGGTGGTCAGCGATGGGAGATGGGGGACGGGATTCCGCGCTGCACCAGCGCGAACGCTTTCTCCTCAGTCAGCGACTGGTGATGGCCTTGCCCGGGGTTCCGGCGTTCTATCTGCCGACGCTCCTGGCATCAGGCAATGACGAAGCACGGTTCCGTGCCAGTGGTCAACGGCGGGATCTCAACCGCGAACGCTTTCGTGCTGATGCTCTGGAACGTCGTCTGCAGGACCCAGACAGCGACTGCCGGTTCACGATGACGATGGTCAACCGGAGCATGGCCATACGGGCTTCACTGGCGGCCTTTGATCCCGAGGCCGACTTCTGCTGCCTCAGTGAGGGGCTCACCGATCGGGTCGTGATCCGGCGAGGATCCGGCAGCGAGAGCCTCTGGGCCGTTCACAACTTCAGCGCCAATCGCATCAGCCTCAATCTGCGTTCGCTCGCCAATCAGGAGCATTGGTGCGATCGTCTTCAGGATTCAGCGGTCGTCCCGACCCTTCTCACCCTGGAGCCTTTTGCTGTGCATTGGTTGCAACCATGCTGACACCGGGGCACATCGAACCATCCGACATCTGGGTGGTGACGGATCTTGACGGGACCCTCCTCGACCACGCCTACGACTGGAGCGCGGCGAAACCCGCCCTGCGTTGGCTGAAGCAGATCGGCGTCGCGGTGATTCCATGCACGAGCAAAACCGCCGAGGAAGTGCGTCGTTTCCGGCAGGACGCCGATCTCGATGGGCCTTTCATTGTCGAGAACGGCGGCGCAATTCACGGCGGAGCGGGCCAGTCCGCCTGGGAACGGGGCCTCGGTCAACCGCATCAGGCTTTGAAGAAACAGCTCAGGGCCCTGGAAACAAGGGTCGGCACACCACTCCGTGCCCTGGAGGACCTCAGTCCTGATGAGGTCACTGCGCTGACAGGTCTCAAGGGCGAGGCTGCGGCCATGGCTCAGCGGCGCTCCTGGAGCGTCCCCTTCCTGAACACGCCTGAAGCAATGCGGGATCGGCTCGAGGAGGAAGCCGAGGCACTCGACCTCACCGTGGTGCAGGGCAACCGGATGAGTCACCTCCTGCAGGCCGGAACAAGCAAGGGGCAGGCCCTCGAGGCTTTAAAAGACCACTTCGACCAGAAGGATGTTCACGTTCTGGCCCTTGGAGACTCCCCCAATGATCTGCCTCTTCTGAACGCTGGCGACCACAGTGTGGTGGTGCCTGGAGCGCAGGGGGCTCACCCGAAGCTGCGAGCTTCGGTGGCATCAGGTGACTTCGCGTTGGCCCCCGCCGCCCATGCCGTGGGCTGGGCCTGCAGCGTCTTGTCGCACGTCAGGACCCTCGTGCCTCCAGCACTGGCAGCAACCGCTCCAGAGCCACCCCACGACTGGCCTTGAGCAGCAGGGTGTCACCGTCTGCGAGCCACGCCTTGAGGGGGACTGCAGCCTGCTCGGGACTGTCGACCTGGCAGAACCGGGGCAACGATGATGCTGCCGCGGCCATGGCCTCGGCCTCCGCACCGGATGCGACAACCACCAGACCGTCGAGTCGTGCTTCAACAGCTCGCTCCACCACCATGCGATGCAGCCCGACGCTCCGCTCTCCCAGTTCCAGCATCGTGCCCAGCACGGCGAAGCGTCGCCCGCGCTCCCTGGAGAGCAGATCGAGGGACGCGAGAACGGCCTCCGGAGAGGCGTTGTAGGTCTCATCCAGCACGGTGAGCCCGCCGATCTGACGGCGACGACTCCTTCCCCCCGGAATGTCGACCACAAGGTCGGTGAGACAGGCTGGAGCAACGTTCAGGGATGCGGCAACGGCCCGGGCCAGAAGCCAGTTGCGGGCATTGTGTCGACCGACCAACGGCATCCGGTAACGGAGTCCGGACAACAGCAGCTCAGTTGTCTGATCAGGGCTTTGCTCACAAACAACCGCGCAGTCATCGGCAACCCCTGATCCGGGATCCCCTTCCAGTGCCACACGGTGCACACGTCCGCGCCAGACCCCGGCGAGAGTCTCCTCAAGCAATGGATCCCCGGCAGGAATCACCACCAGGGCCTCGGGCCTCAGGCCTGCCGTGATTTCGCATTTGGCGCTCGCGATCGCCTCCCGGCTTCCCAGTCGGCCGATATGGGCCGTGCCGATGTTGGTGATCACGGCCACATCAGGTTCGGCACAACGGGAGAGCCGTTCGATTTCACCCCGACCACGCATCCCCATTTCGACCACCACGGCGGCATGGGAGGCATCGGCGCCCAGCAGTGTGAGGGGCACGCCGATGTCGTTGTTGTTGTTGCTGGCACTGGCGTGCACAGCCCCAAGGGGGGAAAGGGCTGCGCGAATCAGCTCGCGGGTGGTGGTTTTCCCGGCTGAGCCCGTCACTGCCACCACGGTGGCGCCGAGGGCACGGCGATGGACGTTGGCGAGCTGCTGATAAGCCGCCGTGGTGTCAGGGACACGCCAGTGGGGCAAGCCATCAGGAACATTGAATGACGTCGCCTCAGCCACCAGTGCGGCCTGGGCACCACGGCCCAGGGCCTCGGGCAGAAAACAGTGACCATCAAAGGTCTCTCCGACCAGCGGAACGAACAGATCGCCTGCCTTGAGCCGACGGCTGTCGGTGCAGACAGGCCCCAGGGCCATCGTCCGCATTGCAGACCACTGTTCGGGGGAGACTCCAGCCGGTTCACCCCAGAGCTGCGTCAACTGACCGAGGTGCAACACGCGGTAAGAAAGCTTTCGCGGCCTTGATCATGCCGTTACAGGCGCGACCTGCAGGGGTAGGTTGCCAGCAGGGCGACTGGCAAGGCCATGAATGAATTCCAGCAAGCCCTGCTGATTTTCGGACTGGGGGGCCTCGTCACCCTGGCCACAGTTCTGATGATCTGGCGGGGACACCGGCAATGGAAGGGACGTGATCCCTTCGACGACACCCCGGGGAGCTTGTTCCGATGATGGTTGGAACCACCACCAACGCTGTGGGACAGGCGACTTTTCTGGCGCCGGGGATCGCCTGGGCCCTGGTTGTGATTTTCTCGGTGCTCTGGATCGCCCTGGGAATGTCCTGGGGACGCAAGGGCAAGGGCGATGCCGATGACTACATGCTGGCGGGTCGCAACATCGGCCTGGCCCTCAGCACCGCCACCTTGATGGCCTCCTGGGTGACGGGAAACACAACACTTTTGGCACCCGAGTTCGGCTATCGCAACGGCCTCTGGGGCATGTTCAGCTACGCGCTGGCTGGGCTCGGCCTGATCCTCTTCGCTCCGCTGGCTCTTCGGATCAAGCAGCTGATGCCAAGCGGACGCACCAGCGGAGACTTTTTCCGACTGCGCTACGGCCGCACCGCCTGGTGGGTCTTCATGGTGATCACGGCCGTCTACACCCTGGGGTTTCTGATGACTCAGGCCATGGGCGCAGGGATTCTCCTCGAGGCCCTGTCGGGCTTTGACTACCGCCTCGGGATGCTGGTGGTGATCGGCGTCTCAACGGTTTACACCCTGTTCGGGGGCATGCGGGCCGTGGTCGGCACCGACTACATCCAGTCGCTTCTGATCATGGTGCTGCTGGCGGTGGTGGCCGTGCTGGCCTTCCGCCAGTTCCCTGTGCCTGAACTGCATCAGCATCTGGTGCGTGACCATCCCGACCGCCTCAACCTGCTGCTGCCGGCGGGGCTGCTGATCGCCTGGAACTCGGCCCTCTTTTCCATGGGCGAGGTGTTCCACAACAACATCTGGTGGTCACGGGTGTTCTCCAGCCGTGGATCGGTGGTGTTCCGTTCCTTCATCTTTGGTGGAATGGCCTGGATGACCGTTCCAGTCGTGACGGGATCCATCGGCCTCGTCGCCCTGGCCCAGGACATTGATGTGCCTCAGGTGAACATGGTCTTTCCGGTTGTCGCCTCACAGCTGCTCGGGGCTGGTGGCGCGGCGCTGGTGTTCGTTGTGGTGTTCGCGTCGTTGACCTCGACCCTGGATTCCCTGCTCGCCTCCACAGCGGATCTGGTGGCTGAAGACGTGGTGTTCAGACTGCTCAATCCAAGGATGAGCGATCAGCAGCTGAAGACAGCGACCCGTCTTGTTGTGATCGGGCTCGCCGCCGTGACGCTCCTGCTGTCCCTGCCGCGCCTTGATTCGCTGGCCTCCGTGCTCTTTTTCACAGGCGCTCTCGTGGCCTCGACCATCTGGCCCGTTGCCTATGGCCTCTACTGGGCCCATGCCAATCGCCATGCCGCCATCGCCGCGATGGTGAGCGGCAGCGTCTGCGGCCTGCTGGCGTACGTCCTGATCGCGCCCTACTGCGCAGCTCTGATCAGTGCCGCCATCTCAGCCCTGGTGATGGTGGTCGGCAGCGAAATGCGACCGGAGCGCTTCTCCTGGCACACCCTGAGGGAAGGGGATGGATGACTCCGCTGTTCGACATCAGATGTTCAACACCTCGAGCCTGACAACACCATGAGCCTGATTCTTCTGTCAGCGGCCGGCACCCCCACCTGGATCGCCGGCCCCGGCCTCTTCGGCCTGATCGTGAAAGGAAGTCTGGTCGGTCTGGCGATCGCCGTTCTGGCGTTGGTGCTGATCTGGGTGATCGAATGGCGCCGCGGACGTGTCTGGTGATGCGAGGGATGCGCAATCCTGTAGTCATGGCTACAGAACAGGCATCCATGCCTGAAGAAACCCATGGATACGCTGGCCGGAACCATCCCGACTGATCTAGGGATAAGGGATGCCTCCAGCGGGCTCTTGGCTGAACAGAGCTGAGTGTTGTTGCAGCCTTGCTTATGACCATTTCCGCTTCGCTCGAACACCGGCTGCGTTCAGGAGCTCTGCGCTTCGATCGGCTCGACTCGCCGGATGTATACGGCTCGAATCAGCCCCAGGCCCTGCTGGGCGCACTGCTCGAGGAGGGTGAAGCGCTTCAGGATCTGGCCGATCAGCACGTGATCTCGATCCGGCCCTTCCAACCGGCGTCGCTGCTGCAGCTATTCCGTCTGGCGGCGAAGTTCGAGAGCAATCCCAACCGATTCATCACCCACAACAGCCCTCTGAAGGGAAAAATTCTGATCAACGCCTTCTACGAGCCCAGCACGCGAACGCGACTGTCCTTCGACAGTGCCTGGCATCGCCTCGGAGGCGATTCGATCAACATCACCGACCGCAGCAGCACGGGCATCGCCAAGGGAGAGTCGCTGGTGGATGTGGCGCACATGTTCAACAACTACGGCGACTGCGTCGTCCTGCGCGATAACCACGCCGATGCGGTCTACGAAATGACGGAAGCACTGCGGATTCCGATCATCAACGCCGGCAATGGCATCGATGAGCACCCCACCCAGGCGATGGCCGATCTTTACACGATTTTCAAGTGGAGGCCGGAACTCACCAACCCGGATCTGCCAGGGAGTGAGCGGATCAGAATCGGCGTGGTCGGGCTTCCCAGCCGGATGCGCACGGTGAGGTCGCTGCTGCGGATCCTTGGGAAATTCCCCCAGATCGTCGAGGAGGTGGTGATCATCCATGACCCGGGAGCCGAGGCCGATCAGGCACTGTTTGACCCGGGGCAGTTGGAGGAACTGCGCAGCGCGGGATTGGCGGTGCGCTGCACCAGTGCGCTCCATGACGAGCTTCCCTCGCTCGATGTGCTCTACGTCAACGCCATTGCCTGGGTGGGCGACAGCTACGAAACCCATGGCGACAGTTTCCGCATCACCAAGGATCTGCCGTTCAAGCAAGGAGCGATCGTGCTGCATCCGCTGGCCAGGGGCCAGGAGCTGAGCACCTGCATGGATGACACCCCCCACAACTGGTATTTCGCCCAGGCCCGAGGCGCGGTGTTTTTGCGGATGGCGCTGCTGACCTGCATGGTCGAGCGCACTGACCGCGTGATGGATGTGATCTGAGGGCAGGCGGTATGTGTGGCATCGGAGGCATCTTCAACGCATCAGCCCAGGAGAGGGTTGACCCTCAGCTGCTGGTCAACATGGCGGCGATCCAGGAGCATCGGGGTCCCGATGGATTCGGTTACCGGGTCATCGACACGGCCGGGGTGGGGTTCTGCCACGCACGGCTCTCCATCATCGACCTCAATGAATCGCGAGCCCGCCAACCGTTCCTGAGCGACCGGAACGGGAGTGGGGGTCGGATTCTCATGGCCCACAACGGCGAGTTCTACGACTTCCAGCGCATCCGAGCCGACCTCACGGCCCGGGGGGTCCGCTTCAGCAGCAAAAGCGATTCGGAAATCCTGCTGCAGCTTTACCAGCAACAGGGACTGGAGGCGACCCTGCCCCAGCTGCGCGGGGAGTTCGCTTTCGCCATCTACGACGAAGCCGATGACGCGCTCCACCTCGTACGCGACAGATTCGGCATCAAACCCCAGTACTGGAGCCTCACCCCACAGGGACTGGTCTTCGGCTCTGAATTGAAAGTGCTGTTCGCGCACCCCGCGGTGGAGCGTCGGTTCACCGCAGAGGGCCTGTTCCATCAGCTGATGCAGACGATGGTGCCGGGCACAACAGCCTTCGCCGGAGTCCATCAGGTGCCCCCTGGCCACGGAATCACCGTGAAACGCGAGGGAGGGCAACTGTCGGTGTCGCAGTGGAAGTACTGGGACCTGAACTTCCCCCGCCAGGGGGAACGCGATCGCGGGCTCAGCGAGACCGACCACATCGATGCCGTCCGCGCCGCCTTGCTTGAAGCGGTGGAACTGCGCATGGTGGCTGACGTTCCGGTGGGGTGCTACCTCTCCGGAGGAATCGACAGTTGCTCCATCCTCGGCCTTGCCTCCGCCGTCAGCCAGACCCCGGTGAAGGCGTTCACGATCGGCTTCGACGACGCCCGCTACGACGAATCAGCGATCGCGAAGGAGATGGCGGATGCCACAGGAGCCGAACAGGATCTGATGCGTCTGTCGGGCAAGGAGCTCTACGGGTGGATGGAACGCACCCTCTGGCACACCGAACGCACCATCTACAACACCCTGGCGGTGGCGAAGTTCCTGATGAGCCGGCATGTCAATGCCGTCAATTACAAGGTGGTGATGACCGGAGAAGGGTCGGATGAACTCTTCGGTGGCTACCCCGCCTTCCGGCGCGACATGTTTCTGCATGGCCTCGAGGATCTGCCGGCGGAGGAGCGGCAGACCTGGGAGGATCTGCTTCAACAATCCAATGCCCTGGTTCAGGGGGCGATGCTGGCCGCCGATCAGGTTGATGATCCCCACCTTGATGCCGTGGTGGGATTCACCCCGAGCTGCCTGCAGCCCTGGCTTGCCTGCGCTCCACTGGTGCCTGGGCTTCTGGCGTCCCATCACCGTGAGGCACTGGAGGACTACTCCCCCGGCCGCGCGATCGCTGACACGCTGGACCGCGATCAGCTCGACGGTCGGCACGCCCTGGACAAGGCGCAGTACGTCTGGATCAAGACCATGCTCGAGGGGCAGATCCTCACCTGGGGAGGCGACAGGGTGGACATGGCCAATTCGATGGAAGCCCGCCCGGCATTCCTCGACCACCATCTCGCCGCCACAGCGGTGCAGGTACCACCGGAACTCCGGATCAAGGGAAAAACCGAAAAATACGTGCTGCGAGAGGCGATGGCCGGCTTGCTTCCGGAGGTGCTCTACCGCAGGGAGAAATTCGCGTTCATGGCACCTCCGGCCCACACGGAGCCCGAGAAATGGGCGCAGATGCAGCAACTGGCGGCGGAGTATCTGAGCGACGAAGCGATCGAGGCTGCTGGTCTGCTGTCAGCCGCTGGTGTGCGCGCTCTGTTCGCACGCCACGAGGATCCGGGCACCAGCGATTCAGATCGGGTGCAGATGGATGCCCTGATCAACCATCTCCTCGGCGTGCAGATGCTTCATCGCCTGTTCATCGCTGCGGATCTTCCGGCTCAGGCCCGCGCCAAGGCCGATGCGTTGGGCTGGACCGTCAAACCTTCCTAGAGTCAATCCACTGTGTGGTCTTCGCGAATGGCGACTCCCTCAATGGCTGCTGGGTTGGTGATCACCGCCGCCGCAGCCTTCGTCGGCGGTGCGGCGGCCCTGGCCCAGCGAGAGATTCCCAAGGCCCCCGGCCATGATCAGTGCCCCCTCGGCTACGTGAACACACTGGGAACCACCTGCGTGTCACCCATTCACTACGAGGTCACCCCGACCCACGGCAAAGCCTGTCCATCGGGATGGATGAACATCGGAGCGGGCTACTGCAAGAAGAAAACCCTGGGGATTTTCTGACCGACGCGCCCGATGCCTCCTCGGCAGGCTTGTGCTTCTTCCAACTTTTTTCCAGCGGAAGCGTTTCAGGGACTACACACACGCTGAGCTGAAACGGAGATTGTGGGGGCCTCTTTGATGCGGGGTGAGGCACTTGACTCTGTTGGAAGCCAGGCAGGACATCTCCACCCAGAGCATTCCCAGACCCGCCCCACTGCTTGTACCGGACAGCACACGACTGGCTGCCAGCATTGAAGCGATGGCGGCCATCGGCCTCCAATCCGATGGAAGTGTGTGCCGGCGTGGCTTCAGTGATGAAGATCAGCTCGGACGGGACCGCCTCGCGGCCTGGATGAAGGATGCCGGCATGCGGGTTCGTGTTGATGCTGCAGGCAATCTCATCGGTCGATTGGATGGGCGCGACCCATCACGTCCAGCCCTGGTGACCGGATCGCACCTCGACACGGTTCCCACCGGCGGACGGTTTGATGGCGTGCTGGGCGTTCTCGCCGGACTTGAGGTGGTTCGCACACTGCAGTCCGCTGGCCGCTGCCTGAATCACCCCCTGGAGGTGATCGCTTTTGCCGACGAGGAGTCGACGATGGTGGGTTGCAAGGGCATGGCCGGCAGCGCCTGCTCGGATCCAGACAGCTACGCGACAAGCAACGGCCAACCCATCGCGGAGAACCTCGAACGCATCGGCGGCCACTGGCCATCACTCGCGTCTGCCTGCCGCAGCGATGGGGCGATCGCTGCCTTCGTGGAGCTCCACGTGGAACAGGGTGCTGTGCTGGAGCAACGGGGCGACACCATCGGTGTGGTGGAAGGTGTGGTCGGCCAGCGGCGGTTCAACGTGCGCATCGGTGGTC
>WTHL01000190.1 GCA_011523155.1 Synechococcus sp. PL34863bin_39
GATCAGGCTGGTGCGGCCAGCGCAGCGTTGATCACAACGACGTCTTCGGCTCTCGGTAACTGCCATTGCAGTGCACAACGATTTCATCCAGCAGATAGTTGGGGTTCTCCTCAATGTGAACCTTCACGCAATGGTTGAAGTAGCTGGCCTCCTCCTCGATCACCGCCAGCTTCTGATTCACCTGGATGGCGTTCACCATCCCGATCGCCAGAAAGGCCGTGCCCAGTGTTGCCAGCACTGGATACAAGTGGGCATTGATCAGGTCGCGTGCCTTGCTCATCGTCGCTCAAACGTCTTGACCCGGTGTTAGCAACCCTCCGGCGCCCAGCCCATCGCTTTTTGCCAGGTCGGCGCCCACTGCCTGCAGCGCTTGGTGAGATGCTCACCCTGCTTCAGCTGCTGCTGCCTGAGGTTGCAACCCACCAGGGTGTGGCAACTCTGATCGACGCCATAGCTGAAGTGCTGGCAGGTCATGCAGACGCAGGCGCCCTTCCAGCCCTGCAGCTCGCGGTCATCCACGAAAGCCCATTCCTCCATCACCAACCTACATAGTACTTCTGTACTATCTCAGCATGATGAGGTTGGTCAAGGGGTCGGAAGCAGGTTGCAACCCACCCTGGCTCTGGTCACGCCGTTGACGTGTGTGTCAACAGACATCGGCCCTGGCAGCGCGAGCACACCCGTCTGCAAGATGCGAAGCAAGCCGTGCAACGGAGGTTGCTGAATGGAGAGGCATCGCAGCACCTTCAAGCAACGACTGATTGCCTTCCTGGTCTGCTTTCTGCTGCTCGGCGCTGGCCTCTTCGTCGGTGCCGTGAAGATGTCAATCACTGGATCCAATCAGCTCAACCCTGGTGAAACCACGGTCAATCGCATCCGAGACAAGGTCCTGTTGCTGAACCGATAACCGGATCCAGGCAACGGCGATGCCATCGCGAGAACCCGTGGGGATGCGAACAGAGGCTGCAACCATCGATCCCCACGGTTCAGGATGGTTGCGAGGCGAGGCGACCATGGTGCACTGGTTCACGGTTGTGGGGTCGTGCGCCCTCGGGCTGGGTGTTGCCTTGGTCCAACCGGGCTGGAGCGAGTCACAGGAGCCGACACGGCAGCAGGTCGACACCACAACCCAACGCTCGGATCGCAATTGGCACGCCTTCTGGCGCCATCACCTGGGGGAATGGCGAGGGCAGTGGACGCGCTATTCCGCCTCAGGCGACGTCAGGGAAAGCTTCGCGAGTACACGACGATTCACCGCCGACCCAGGCAGGACTGCAGGGATGCAGACGAATCGCTACCGCTATGGAGACGGGCGCTCGATTGAGAAAACGTGGAGCTACACCCTCCAGAATCACAGTCTGGCCGATGGATTTGCCCATCCCGCAGGCGGCCGCATGCGTGGCCTCGCCCTCGACAACGGAGCAGCAGCCTGGCTGATCCCAACGCTGCAACCCCATGAGGTTGCCCCCTTTGAGCTCTTTCTCAAGCGCGGCGACAGTCGCCACAGCGTGGGAGTGATTTACGGAGCGGATGGAACCTTGCAGCGAACCGCCAGCATCAGAGAAACGCGCGGCAACCAATCGGAGACCATCTGGACCAACAAGGTCGAGCATGGGGAGCCGTGGCATCCCATTGGCCGCTGGCAGGGTGTGACGCGTCAGCTTCACGCCGACCTCACCCTTGGACCTGTGCAACGCTCGGAATGGCAGTGGGTCAACACAGATCAGACCGTCCACTTCTTCCCCGACGGGATCATCCTGCGCTGCCCCGATCAACGCATCCCGGGTCAATCCTTTGCCATTGAAGTGATCTGGCGATTGAACGCTGGGGAGCTGCAGACGATCACCGCTCAGTACGACAACAAGGCCCACTTGGTTGCGATCACGCACCAGTCGCTCACGCCGCAGCCTGAATCCCCGGAGTCTTAAGCATCACCGCAAGCCGAGCAAAGCCCCACCCATCGGGGCGGGGCAGAGGTCTTCATGCGGTGAAGATGAGCATTGCTCCAGGGCCACGCGCGTTCATCCCAACGCCTGGAGCCACAGCTCGGGCTCAGGTGGTTCTCCAATCCCCACCGACATCACATCACGAGGATCAAAATCGGCCGGCTCACCGGCTGGATCCATGGAATCGCCAAAACGGCTCATCGAATCCACTGGCGTGAAGGTGACAGCGGCGGCCGGGTGATCGATCGATGTGAATGTTGAAGCACCGCCGGTTGTCCAGATGTTGGATCCACCCCCTTCGATGCCGCCGTGCTGGACGGGATTGGTGATGACGTCGTGGCTCTCAGCCACAGCGCTGAGGTTGTCAGCAATCGTCAATGAGCTCAGCGCCGGATGACCGCCGGCCACCTCTCCCTTGACGTCGCCGAGTTTCATGAAACCGTCCGCTTCCATTAGCAGGCCTGACAGGGGAGCGGGCTCAACTGGCCCAGGGTTGCCCGCCAACTCGTCGTATTCAGGGTCGATCAGGCCGTGCGGTGCTGCACCCTTGGGCTGGATGGGGCGTTGGCCGTCCGGATCCACCGGCATGAAACGGTTGTCGCCAACAATCACGCTGCCTTGATATTCGATCCCTTGCGGCTTGAACACCCCTTCGCCGCTGATCGGACCCAGCATGACTCCGTCAGGACCCTCCGCATAGATCTGACCTCCCTGCTGAATCAGTGAGAGGGGTTGCTGTTGCGGGTGGGACTCCAGCGATCTGAAATCGGCTCCATCCACGGTCCACCACCCTTTCGCCTCAATCCCCGACGAGACTTCATGGGCAAAGTCAGCATCGCGGATTCCGGTAATCGATGGCTTGGTCGCAAAGAAGACAGATGGGGCACTGTTGATGATGGATTGCATCGGATTCAGGGCGGTGGAGGGGTGGTCCCTCTCGATGCACACACCATCTCCGGAATCAACAAACCACCCGATGACCTGCATCAGTTGATGCTGTGATCCTGCTCACACAGGTGCAAACGCCAGTCAGCACCTCGCCTGAACACCCAACAAACACCACACCCGCTGATGCGACAGGTCAGCACCTCAGACGCAATCAGTCAGGTTCGATTGTGTTCAATTCTCAAACTCTCCAAGGGCCTGGGCATTTGCCGCTTAGAACGATGGCCCTTCCAGCATGACCAGGCTCACCATTGGCTCTCTCCGCCCAGATCAGAAAGCGCATCGCCCACCTGGAGGAATCCGAGGTTGAGTTGCAGATCGCCCTCAGGAAGGTGAGGGCGGAGCGTCTGAAACTGCTGAGCCAGCAAGGCATCAACCCGCCCCTGGAGCCCACGCGGCTCCTGTCTGCCGACTAAGGCGCGAGCCTCCTAGCCACCCTCATAGCAACGTTGGCGCAAGGTTTGGCAACCCTGCCACGCCGGAATCCGGGCCATCAGCTGGGGGCGTTACAACCCCTTGAACCGATCGAGCAAGGCAAGAATGAGTCGCGCCAGTTGCGCGGAGAACAGGAACGTCACGCTCAGAACACCGACTCCTATCACCAGCGTGAGCGGGAACGGAATCTTGTGGCCGTCGCGTTGCCACACGTCGAGCATCTCAATGCGATCGAGATGGTCCCATAGAGCGTTGATCAGCCATGAGAACAACAGTGATGTCGTGATGAAGTACGCCGGTCTGTTTTGAAACGATTGATCGGGCAACATGGCAAGCCGATATCAGAGTCCTTCACTTGATCCCCTGGGTGGGCAAGTCCAGCGAGGCAAGCATGCTCACAGGAGAAAACCTGGTTCATCGATTCTGAACACACAATTGTTCGTCACCTTGTCAGCTGCGGCTGACGTGATCCCAAACCCTTTATGGCAATCACTCCCAAAAGTGTGAGCGCTGGTCGAACTTGGGAAGCCTTCAAACGAAGAGCATGTGCATGATTCAGAAGCTCACGGTCAATGGTTGGCGCTTGACCGAAGAGCACAGCGATGGATACCTCGCCCAACTTCAGGCAACACTCAAAAGCAAAGCCGATGGCGGTTCCTACCGTGTGGTCAATCCGGAGCGAAACGAGATCCTTGTGATCACCCAAAAGGGCACGATCGGTTTTGTCATGGATCAACCCCAGGAGCTCAGCGCGCTGCAAGCTGTGTCCCAGAAGGATTAGCTCCCAGGTGAATCAATGGGGTCAGCTGCGAGGGGGCAATCCGACACCGTTGTCTGATCGCTTGGTTGTCCAGATCGGCTCCGACCTGATCCAACCTGTCTTGAGCATCTGGGTCCAGGCGGCGATGGCGTTCTGACGCAACATCCGCCGGATGATGGGCTGCCCGACGTCCGACAGCGTTCGGGTTTCGACCTCAACCCATTTCGCATGGGCCGTCGGCAAGGCGTTGCGAAAACACACCACCTTCTGCTGCTGCATGTTGATCAACCAGCCTTCCCCCGCTTTGTCCGGGTGAGGATCAGGCCGCTCGGTCTTCCATCCCATGCATCCAGGTTGGCAGTGTGAGCCCA